>JAGYNP010000036.1 GCA_018399935.1 Candidatus Moraniibacteriota bacterium | reverse complement strand
TAATGTCTCTTGATCTGGTTCATGGATGAATAGCTTCTCAGCAATTATTTGCCACTTTTCAATACGTTCTTTACTAATATTTAAATCTTTCATTAATAGATTTTTCTTTACCCAAATTTAAAATAACTCCATACATCAACCAAAATATCACAGCAGTTGGTCCAAAAATCAAAACATTACTAGTCAAACCTTCAAACAACAAACTAACAAAACAAGAAGCCACAATAACAAACCAGATTCGTTCGCCCTTTTTAGTGCTATTATATTTTTTATAAATATCCATAAAATACTGCCATAGAACTTTCAAGAAAATAACAAAACCGATTATTCCATAATTTGACCAAAATAGAAAATAGGAATTGCTCTTATTGATTTGAGTAGAATTAAAAAGATCTCGTTCACTTAATATTCCTCTTCCAAAAAACCAATTGTTTCTAATGGTTGTTATCCCACCCACCCATTGATTTAGATTTTCTTGTGAAACAGCTTCAATCGATGAATAAATACTAGGTATGACAACAGTCAACAAAATTATAGCCAACATTGCCCCGCTTATTAATTGTTTAGTTTTTGTTAAAATACCCATTACAATTAATCCGATTCCAAGAAAAATTAAACTAGAATAAGAAAAAGTCAAAATTAAAGCTGTTAATTGAATTAAAATTAAAATTCCCAAACCAATTCTTTTTCTAAAAAGTTTTCGGTTTTTGAATTTTCCTTTAAATTTCTTAACTTTATAAATTCCATCCAAGAATTTAGTTTTTATTTTTCTACCAACTTTCTTTTTAACCAGGATTTTTTCTTGTTGTCTATTTAAAATTAGTAAACCAAATGAAATCAAAATACTAATTACCAGAAAGGAAGCTAAAGGATTAGCACCAATTCTGTTTTCTAAACCAATACCCAAAAAACCATTTATTTGAGTATTGACTTGTTCAAAAATAGGATGTTGAATTTTTCCTCTTGAAATACCCAGACCATTTGAAGTTTGCCAACCACCTAAAAAAGCAAAAATTCCAAAAACAGAATGGGTAACCGCTACCGCTATTAGAAGCGAAAAGAATTTTTTTATTCTTTTTTGAGTTTGAAAAAAATATTGAAATCCAACCAATAAAAACCAAATCAAACCCATATTTAAAGTGATTTTCCAAACAGTGTCTTTAATCAAAAGACCGAAAATCAAACCAAAAAATAGATAAGAAAAACTGACTAAAAATAATAAGAAAAAAGGAAAAGTCAGCCTATTTTTAAGCACTTTTTTATCAGTAACAGCTAGATTTATTAAGCCGATAATCGAAATCAAAACTAGTAATAAATCAAAAAGTTGAATATTACTAGTCCCAAGTTTTATTGTCGGAAAAAGTAAAATCAAAGCCAATAGAAACAACCAGCCAATAGAAAAACTACGAGAAAAAATGAAAATTGCCACCAAAAGAATAGCGACCAAGATGGTTGCTAAAACATTTAAAGTTAAAACCAAATTAATGACCGTAATCATTAAGCCTATAAAAATGGGCAAAATAGCGTTTTTTTGGAAGTTTTTTCTAATCAATTTCCTGACTTCCTTCAGATTAAATAATAATCTTATAAGTGTTTATGCCATTTTTAACCAACTTCTATTTATCTAAGTTTTGAAAATTTTAATCATACTTTTCGCTAAGATTACTTGCCAATAATTAATGCTTCAACTAAAACAAGTAAATTTAAAAAAAATATTAAATGTATTTATAAATA
>JAGYNP010000035.1 GCA_018399935.1 Candidatus Moraniibacteriota bacterium | reverse complement strand
TTTTGAAACTCCATTTTACTCTATTCAATTACTCCCATTAATATTAGCCTTTTTAGCAATTCTATGATCAAGAAAATCTTTCAACTCTCCACTCTTTTTTCTTTCACTTTTCCTTTTGTTTTTATCTTAAAATATCCAATAAAAAATTGGGGCAGTATAAATCTATTAGACTCATTACTTTTTTTAAACCTAATTTTAGGATTTGTGCTTATTTTTAAAGAAAAAACCTGGTCAAATTTCAAGTATTATCTCTTAAAAAAAAACTTAAAACCACTAAGTCTTTTTTTAATTTTTTCTTTTTTAAGTCTTTTTCTTAATTGGAATAAAAACTGGATTAATAATTTTAGTCTCTGGAAAAGTCTTTTTCTTTTGCCAATTCTTTGGACTATTTTTGTCTCTTTTTTTATTAAGAAAAAATATTTTAATTTAAAATGGTTTTTTTATGGTTATTTTTTCTCTTCTTTATTTTTATCAATTTTAACTATTTTTTTTAAACTTTTAAATTTAACTACTTTTGACAACCGAGTAAGTTTATTTTTTGACTCTCCTAATCAATTAGCAATAGTAATATCTTTAGGTATAATAAGCACTCTTTATCTAAATAATAAAAAAAATAAATTTTTTCTTTGGAGTTTAATTTTTTATTTACCAGCTTTATGGGTAACTCAGTCACTAGGAGCTTTAATAGCTACTGGAATAGTTTTATTAATTTTTGTCAACCAATTAAATCTAAAAAAAATAATGTTTTTATCAAAAAGTCTTTTAATTTTTTCTTTATTTTTTCTTTGTTTTTTATTGATTACTCCATTTTTTATGAAATATTATTCTTATAATCCCTTTGAAAACAAAAATTCTTTTGATTCGAGAATTGTTATTTATTTAGTAACTTCAAATATTATTACTGATAATTTTTGGAATGGAATTGGTTTAGCTAATTTTCAAAAAGAATACATCTCTAGACAACCTCAATATCCTCCTTACCCCCAATGGGCAGTTCCTCATTCTCATAATCTTTTTTCTGAAATTTTAATTTCTTTTGGCTTCTTTAATTTTTTTCTTTGGTTTTATTTTTTATTTAAAAAAACTACTTCTCTTCATAAATCTTCCACTAAACTAATTTTTTATTTTTTAATTTATTTTTTAATTCATGGTTTGATTGATGTCCCTGTTTGGAGTAATAACCAATCTTTATTTTTTTGGTTTATTTTTCTTTTTTAAAAAAGAAAAATTTTTACTTGAATAATTCAACTTAAACATCTTAAAAAATATCTCTCTTAATTAAATTACCAGAAATTTTATCTACAAAAAAAAGTTTTTGATCTTTTACAAAAAGATCAAAAGAATCTACAATTGGATATTTTTCTGAATTATCAAAAAGCCTCTTTCTTTCAGATGTCAATAAATCTACCTTCCAAAAAACATCATGAGAAATAAAATCCCCAGAATACCAATCATCTAAAATAAAATCTTGAGATTTAGCACTAGCTAAAATTGCACAATATAGTACCAAAGAATCCTTTCCCCAAATACATTTTTGTGAAATCCCTGGTAATCCTAAGTTGAATTGTTTATTTTGATTTAAATCATAATAGCCCAATTGAACTCTTCTAGATAAAACACTTTTATCATAAAAAGAAAAAAGAATTTTTTTTCCGTCTGGAGACCAATCGGCATCAATAATATTTTTCTCTACTAATTTATTTTTTTGGTTAATATCAACCAAATCAACTAGAGAAATCCCTTCTTTTGAATAATAAAAAATATTATTATTTTTGGGATTAATCCTTATTTTTAAATTTTCTCCAGATAAATTACCCATTAAAATCTGATTTTCTCCAAATAAATCAGAACTAGCCAATTGATACTTCTTTTCATTTATTTTAATTAAATAAATTAAACCATCTCCTTGGTAATTTAAACTGGCATCAACTGTTTTTTCGGGTAGCTTCCTATTTTCTTTAGTTTTTAAACTATAAACTGAAAAACCATCATCCAAAACCAAGCAAAAATCTCCAGACTTTGAACATTGAATTATTTTCAAATCTTGGAAAGGATAAGAACTTAAAGTTTTTTTATAAGAACCATTTAGATCAGTTTTTAAAAAATTATTTTGATTATAATAAATTAAATCATTTTCATTATCCCAATTAACAGATTTAATTGATCCATTAGCTATGGTCTGATCTTCTATCTTCTGTGTTTCTATATTCAATTCTGTCTTGGATTCTATTTTTGTTTTTTTACTATCATTTTGTTCTTCGTTAAAAGTAATCGTTGTTTCTCGAGATTGAAAAAATATTTTTTTAAAAAAATCCCTTAAAAACCATCCTGCTATAATAATATTTAAAATAATTACTATTATTAAAATCTTTTTAATCATTTAATTTTTTTAGTTTAACTTCTTGATTGAACCAATAACTAAAACCATATAATAAAAACCAAAATAAAATAAAAACTATAGTAGTTTTTATTATAAAAATAAAATATTCCGGAGCATTATTAAGAGTCGAAGCCATAAAAACTGAAATAGAGCTTCCTTTAACCTCTGTAACTGGAGATGAATCAACACTTTTTTTCAAAGAGATACTTTTTTCAAAAATTAAATTCCTTGAAATATTCACTCCCCAATTATTTTTTAAATCATCTTTTTCATCTTCAGTATACTTCTTAACCACTTTTAAAGTTAAACTCGTAGAGCGACTCGTATTTTCTAATAATTTAAATTTAATTGTTTCATTTTTAACTTCAATATTATTATCAGAATTTTTAACTATAAAATCCGTCGTTACTTTTTGATCATTCATATACCATTCCAAAACAATATTTTCTGTTGTAAGACTAGCACTGTCTAAATAATTTGGGACAATATCAGCTTTTAATGAAATTAATTCTCCAGTTTTATAACCAAAAACATTTTCAGAATCTTTCTCGTCCGAGTCACCTTCATTAACTTTTATTGGCCAAGCAGTATTCTCATCATTACTTTTAATTTTTGCCATAGGCTTAGCTATTGACAAAAATCTTTCACTAACTATTTCATCACCATTTTCTTTTCTAGTTTTCAATGTTAATGTTTGCAATTCCATACTTGATCCAAAAATTGGAACTACTATTGAACTTGAATTATTTGGGACTACTGATGGTAGTGAATAATCACTTTTTTTATCTAAAAGTTTCTCTCCTTCTAATTCCCAAGAATGACCAATAATATTCCCCTCTGCTCCCCCTCCATAAACGGCATAAACTGTTTGTCCTGGATAAACTGGACAAACTTTTCCATAAAGATCTTCTGTTAACTTACAAATTTCCGAACCATTTTTGTCATATATTTTTATTGGCACATCATTAACTATAATAGGTATTTTTATAGAAGCCTTTTTGCGTTTTCCAGACTCTACAATATCTAACCCAATAAAAAAATGAAGTTTTTGACCACTATATGAATCAAGTGTGTTCTTAAAATCTGAACTTTTTTTTCCTCTGAATTTAATACTACTAGCTCCCACTCCTTGATTAATTTCGCCCTCTACCCAATCCTGCGATATCAAATCACCTCCTGCAATATCAACTTCGTTCTCATTTCTTAAATTAATACTCCAATTATATTTGATGAAATCCGGATCAATAGTTGTTTGATTATCAAAAGCAACCTTAATTTTAATATAATCCGAGTAATTTAAATTATTTAAATCAACTTGTGCTTCTGAAACATTACTAATCAAAGTCGGTTTTAAAATATCTTCAGATTCCTCGCTAACTTTTTTAGTAGCTAAATAGGGAAATCCATAATCATATCCATTCTCACATTCATCATCTTCTAAAAAATCATCTTTATCATCATTTCCGACTTTTTCCTGATCACAGACATCTAAACCAGCCCAAGTTATCTTATAATAAGGATTCATTGACTGATCCCCTGCACTATCAGTATCTTCTTGACAATACCCATTAAAATCACATGTTCCTAAAGTTCCTGTATCAGTTTGACATTTATCACCAATAGCTCCACACCTAGAAAGCACACATTCCGAACCCATACAAGTTCCAATTATATTTCCTTTTCGACATAAATCTCCACTAGAAGCGCAAACAGTAGAAACCTCATCACAACTCCCCGTTTCAGTAATTGTTGAATAAGAACAAATTCCATTAGTTCCGCAAGGATTTCCCTCATTACTAGAATCATCACAATCGCTTGAAACACATTCTCCATCAACACATTCTCCAAAACTCATTCCTCCACTAACACAATAATCTCCATTGGAAGCATTGGAACAATTATATGTTATTCTTTCACCTAGACCAATAACTGTTGGACCTCCTTCAGATTCATTTGTTGGAACCATTGAAGTTCCTTCTATAACAACCCCTACTCTATCACCTGGTTCAAATTTCCAGGTTAATTGACTCTGACCCAAACCAACTAAATCAGCTTCATCCAAAAAACCATCCCCATCTGTATCAGAATTATTAGGATCAAGACCCCAACAAGCCTCTTCTTTAGTGGTAAATTCACCATCTCCTAAATCAAACTCACCCTCTTTACATTCTATATGGTTACCCCAAGAATCATAAAAATCTTTCTCTGGACTAGAAGGAAATTTGTGTTCACATTCAATAATTAAATCTTCTCCAGGATAACCTATTGAATAATCCTCTGGTAAAGAGAATCCAAAATTATGCCGATAACATCTAGTAATCTGATTAGTATCAACAATCTGTTTTTCGGTAGGTTCAACATAACATTCAAATTCATATTTACCAATCGAACTACCAGTACTTTTTCCTCCCACGCCATCTCCACCACCATAAGAAGCTTCATAACCATCTTCATCGGGATCAGATGATCCTGATGAATAGTCTGTTTCATAAAACATATAATCAAAATCTCCTCTAGCTACAATTCCCATCGCTCTTTGTTTAGCTTTTTCAATAAGATCACTTTCATCAGAAAATTTATCATCACCATCTTCATCATCAGAAGCTCTTATTAAAAACCAAGTATAATAAAGCTGTTCTCCTGTATTTTTAAAATGTTTAGGCATAGCAGTGGCTGTAACCTCATCTCCTTTTTTTGGAGAGGTTTTATTGAAAAAAACTTCAACTTGAGGATAGTCGCCTTTTTTTTGAGATCTTCTTAATATACTTCCATCAAAACCATAATGTTTTTCAACTTTATCTATAACTTCACCAACAGAAGGAACACTTGGACCGCTTCCACCAAACAAAGCCTGAGCTGTTCCAATAGAATTAGCTAAAAGTAAGCTCATTAAAAGAATTAAATAAAGAATTTTATTAAAAATTTTATTTTTTTTCATAATTAAAATTAAGATTTAAGTTATTGAATTTTATATAAAATTATTCCATCCAAAATTAAGATTAAACCCCATCTAGTCAAAAAAGAATACCAAATATTTTCAGTTTTAATGTAAAAAAATCCTAGAATAAAAGCTAAAATAAAATTAAATAAAATAAACTGCCAAATGAAAATTTCAAAAAATAACATTTCAAAAACAACAAACAACCCAGCTTGAATAACTAAAGATCCAATAACAGAAAAAGATACTTTTAATTTTTTAATTAAATATTTCCTAAAAAAGAATTCTTGAGAAAATAGAATTATCGGGATTAAAATAAAATTAAGAAATAAAATCACCCACCAATCATTTAAAAAATAATCGACTCTGGTTAAATAATTTAATTTTAAAAAATAGAAAACTTCCAATTTTAAAACGATAAAACCAAAAACCAACCATAAAATTAATATTTCAAAATCAATTGCCCAATTATTTTTAAAATTAAATTTAACTATTTCCTCTTTTAAAATTAACCAAGGTAAAATGAAGAAAAATATTACATTCAAAATTACCGTTTCCCAAACTCCATCTGTTTTTAAATTGTTTAACAAAAACAAAAAACCTGAATAAATTAATACAACTTTAGCAAAAATAATAAAAAAATTTTGGTTTAATTTAATTTTAGAAAACATTTATTTGAATTTATTAATAATTTTTTGAGCTTTTTCTATTTTATTATAATAACCTCTTTTTTTTAAATTATAACTAATCAAAGATTCTATTGTAAAGAATGGCATCCAACTTAAAGGAGGAAATAAAATTTCAATACTATAAACAAAACCTCTTAAAACCCATTTTCTTATTTGTCTTCTATACAAATTACCAGCAAGACCTCTTCCTAAATTATCAAAAAAATACAAAACAACTAAAACTACTCCAAAAAAAATTCCCGTAATATTACCAACAATCGGAATTAAACCAAAAATATCAGCAATAATGGCGATAATAATTATAAATCTTGATAGAATTGTAATTTCATTGGCTTTGATTTTTTCAACTGCTTTATTGATTCCAGATTTATCTAATTCTTTTTTTAATCTATTTTCCATCTCTCTTTGCCGATCCCTTTCCAGCCTTTCTTGATATAGAATTTCCTGATTCATAAAATTAATTTAAATTTATGAGTAGTGTTGATAATATAGATAGAAACAACACACAGAGGTCCCAGGCTGTAATCCACTTCCCCAGGCTGTAATTCTGAGCTTGTCAAAAAGTCTATACTTATTTTAGAGATCTTTCGGCAAGCTCAAGATGACAGATCAAGGAAATCAATCAACGATCCGAACCAATCCAACGAACACTCAAAAACTATTCAACCTATAAAACAAAGAAATTCACTAAATCTGTGCTTTGTCCTTGTTTATTTCGGCTCTTTGGGCGGGATTGGTAGTTATAATTTTGTCTTCATTATACGACGCCACAATCTGAATAGCAGCTCTTTTATTACCAGCGAAAAAAATCCCTTCCCCTATTCGAGTTTCCATTAAGAAATATTTTTCTTTATCAGTTAAATAAAAAGTGTCCGCCACAACATCAACCGAAGACCTTGACTGTTTCATTAATAATTGAATTGACGAGTTGGAAACTATAGCTTTTCCATAAGAAGAACTTAAAAAATCTGAAATATCTTGAGTAATTGTTGTCAATCCACCATAATATTTTCTAATTCTTTTTGCAATTGAAAATAAAAATTTAGCTCCATCTTCATGTTGCATCATCCACCAAGCCTCATCAACTGTTACTAATCTTTTTTTGACATTAAAACGAACTTCATTCCAGATATATTTAAGAATTAAATAAATAGCAATTGGTCTTAGTTCATCTTCTAAATCTCTAATGTTGAAAACTATCAATCGATTTTTTAAAATTATATTAGAAGGTTGATTCAAGAAACCCTTATAAATTCCTTGAGTATATTTTTCGACTCTCATTGCTAAACTTTCACCACCTTGCATATTTTTCAAAATTTCATGAAAATCTATCAAAAGAGGCATTGTTTTTTGAGACAAATCCTCTATATTTGTTTTTTCATTAATATCTCTAATTGCATAAGTTTCTTTAATAGCTCTGCCTAAAATAGTTTCTTCTTCTGGTGTAATATTTCCCAGCATTAATTTAAATAAACCAATTAAATCAGCTGTATTAGAACGAAGAATTTCTTCTATATTTTCATCTTTATTGGATTGCAAAGAAAAAGGGTTAATATGATGAGAAGAATTTAAAGAAACTGAGATATAACTTCCACCAACCGCTTCAGCTAAATAACGATATTCATCTTCAGGATCAATAACGATAGAATCAGTTCCTAACATTAAAGATCTAAGAATTTCTAATTTAATAGCATAACTCTTTCCAGCTCCCGATTTAGCAAAAACAACCATATTAGCATTTTCCATAGAAAACCTATCAAATAAAATCAAGGAATTATTATGTTTATTAATTCCATACATAATTCCCTCATTAGAAGTTACATTAGAAGATATAAAAGGAAAAGACGTCGACAAGGGAGCGGTATTTAAATCACTTCCAATCATTAATTTATCAGAACAAAATGGTAAAGCAGAATCAAAACCCTCTTTCATTCTAAAAACTGCCTTTTTAGTAAAAATAGACATTGATTCCAAAGAAGACTCCAAAATATCAGTATTTTTTTCTAAAGTTTTTAAATCCTTGGCATAAATATTAACATACAAACCAAATTTAAAAACTTTTTCAGTTCCTTCTTGTAACTTATCTCGAAGATCTTCAACATTTCTATAAGCCATTTCTAGTTCTGGATTTCTAGCCAAACCCTTTTCACTTTCAATATTAATTTGAGACTTAATTTGTGCAACTTTTTTTCTTAGGTTTTTTAAAACTTTAGTTGTATTAATAGGATGAATAAAAAAGGAAATATCCATTGCTAAATCTAAAGTTATTATTCGACCTGACCAACCAATAGACAAAATTCTTGGATAAGCTGACACAAAAATAGTTCGGCAGTAAATTTCACCTACTTGTAAATAAGAACTAGACACACCGAAAGCTGAAGGAGCTATAAAATCTAGAACTCTTGTTAATCCTTTTTGATAAACTTCCTCTTTATCTAAAAGACCAATTTCTCTAAATTTTTTTGTTTGCACTTCTTCTTTCTTATTTTCTTTTTTTAGGTTTTTTTGAAACAAATTTAACATTTTATTTTTTTATTTTTCTAAATCAAGAGATGATATGTTATCTAAATCAACATATTCAAACTCCGAAGGATTATAAGAATTATAATACAACTCTATTAATTCTTCTGTTTTTAACATCACGCCACTTAAACCCATACTAGATAAAGACGAATTAACTTGTTCTGTTCTTTGAAATAATTGATTTTTATAAGTTTCAAAACTTTCATGATTTTGAATTAATTCTTTTTTCTTATTAGTCATGGAAAAAATTTTTTTTAATATTCCTTGTTGTTTTAAATCTACCACATAAAAAGGAATTATTATATAAAATAATTTTGACATAATACTAGAAAGATCAACCAACTCTTCAACAAAATCAACATAATCCTTTATTTGATTTTTTAATAAAATATTTTCTTCTAATTTAATTTTCTTCTCTAATTGATTAATATAAGGATTGATATTAAATTTACGAGAAGAAACTACAATTTGAAAACTAAAATCAAAAGTTGTTAAAAATTGCTGAAAATTATGAATTATAGCTTGTTGTTCTTCTTCTGATTTAAGATCCATATTCAAAGCCGTAGTAGTGATTACTGCTCTTAATGAACCGTCTTTCATTACCACTACATCTTCTCTTATTTCGGCAATATCCATTTTTTCTTGTAAAGATGTTCCTTGATTACTCATTTTATTTTTTTACTCATAAATATCCAAAGATTTAATCGCATCTTTGATTTCTTTGGGATCAACACTTTTCTTGTCTTTTTTTTCTATTTTTTTTACAACTTTCTTTTTTTTATTAACATAATTATTTATTTGATAACCTTTTTTCCAAATATAAACCTTGGGACGAAACATATAAATAAAAGTATTTTTTATAAAAACTGGTAAATCTTGACCATAAGGTTTAACAAATATAATTCCAATTAAACAAATCACAATTATAATTGCAACAGTTATAAAATAAAAAGTCTCCAATAAACCCCAAGCAATAAAACCCAAAAAAACTCCCAACCCAACCCAAAAAAACTGTTTAGCGTTTAATTGAAAAGCTATTTTATCTTCAATGTCAATAAATTGAGGCACTTCTCTTTGTCTACTCATTTTTAATTATAATTATTTAAATCTAAAATATTTCTTTTTTGATCTTCTTTTATAGAAGAAATAGCATCGATATTCTTTTCTTTTTTTATTTCAGTTTTAGTGCCTGGTTTGAAAAAATTATCTGTTATTTCTTTTTTTTCCTTTTTTATTTCTTTTTTATCAGAATCATGATAAGGCTTACTTTCAAATTTAGTAATATTAAAATTTTTCTTGATTGGTTTGTTTTTATTAAGAAGTTTCATTATTTCAAAATCCAGATTTTCCATTAAGATGTTATAATAAGTTGGTAAATTCTTTTCATAACAATTCAAAACCATAGATAAATTTTCTTTTTCTGTTGAGTTTAATTTTTGAGTGTTTTTATTATTATACAGATAATCACCAATATTTAAAATAGTAGTTTCTTGATTATTATCTCTTCTAAGTTTGTAGTCGGTTACCCAGTTTTCAATAGTTGGGGTTCTAGATTCGTTTTCATCTGGAAAAAAAATGTCATATATTCCAATTTCTTGTTGTTTGACTTCAGGAATTTTTTTCATTAATTCTTGAAATTTTAAAACCTTCAGGTCTTCTTTTACTTTTTCAATTCCTATTTTTTTTATTTTTTCAGTAATTGTCTCCAGGTCTTTTAAAAATCCCAAAGCAGTAATGTTGTCCAATTGAAATCTCTGAAAAATTTCTTTTTTCAATTGCTCTTTTTTTAAAACACCAGCTAAAATCAACCGAGCTAAAACTACCACACTCCCAATTTTCTCCGGACTGCTTAGTTTATATTTTTCTCCCATTTTTTGAACCAAATCCTCAGCCTCCAAGCTATTCAAGCCATACCGAATGTTTCTCGGGAGTTTTTTAAAAAAATCTAAACTGTACACATCTACTTTTTTCATTCTATTTATTGCCTTAATCCTAATACAGACTGCCCTCTTTGATCGGCTGCCAAAGCTCTATAAACTTCTTGATCCTTAAACATTCCTGGATCGGCTATTTTACGCCTTGCAGATTGATCCATTCCTTGGGATCTTGCATGTAAAAAGTCTAAAACTTCCTTTTTTAAATTGCCATTTTGGTCTAAATAAAAATTCTTATTTTGGTTTTTAAATATTTCTTGATTATTTTTGTTTCCCGTTGTTTTTTTATAAACATCCATGATTTGATTGTGGCTTCTTGGGTCAGTTGTATTGTAGCCTTCTTTTTTAATTTCATGTTCAATAACAGCACTGGCGTTTTCCTTTTTAGTTTCTCTTATAACTCTTTCTTTTAAGCCACTGTGCTGTTCTAAGTTCTGCAGAGCTTTTTCATAATCATCAGCGCTGTTTAATTGATTGTTTTGAGATTTATACAGAGTAGCGGCAATTTTCTTCCCTTCATCTTTACTTTCCCAAGCACCTTTAATTTCTTCTGCTGAAGGTGGGTTGTCTTTCCACTTTTTGGCTTGTTCTTGGGCTTTTTGTTGATAATATGCCTTCTCAGACTCTCCCTTATCCCCACCAATAATCCTCTTGGCCTTAGCCACTCGTTTAGCTTGAATATCAGCCCTTCCTTTTTTGGTTAATCTTTTAGCAGCCCAGCTTCCCTGATCTGCAAAATTCTCCATTCGAGTTTTGGTTCCTTCGCTAATAACTTCTTTAGTATTTTTAATTGGGGCTTTGTAAACATTTTTAGCCCTATCCCCCCATTCACTAATTTTTTTATTTCCAGCCGCTAAAATTGTTGAAGCTGCTCCAGTAGAAGTTTTCATAGCTTTATCATAACCATAAAACAAAAGATAGATAGCTGTAATAAAAGGAATTAATAAACCACATAATTCAACTATAAAAGAGCTTAACCCTCCAGCATTAGTATCTAACTGACTACTGGAAGATACACTAGATAATCCTGTCATAGCCTCTTTTGTTGCTCCACTAATAGCTGCTATTAAAATAATAGACAACCAAATAAAAAACAACAAAATCGGTCCATAAAAAGACCATTTAGTTAAATTTTCCAACCAATCATCTTTCAAACTTCCAATTTTAGTTCCTTCCATCGCCATACCAAACATTGCCATTGGTGATAAAATAATCAAAACCCAAAAAGCGATCATCCTAATAATTAAACTAATAGCCAAATAAAACAACATTATCGACATAATTAACGTCATTATAATAATCATCACAATAGCAACAAAAAAAACAAAATCATCACCTATATCTGAAAAGTTTACTATACTTTGAAAATTAATTAGATTTTGAATTTGAGCTGCATAATCAAAATCCTCAATTGCTCTAGCAAAAAAATTCATAAAAATCTGAGATGCATCAATAATAAATAAAGTTATTGCTTTAGAAAAATTTATCAACATTGCCGCAAAAACAACCCTAATTAACATAGTTTTATCTTTAAATTTCCCCACTCCCAAAATAGTACTCAAGCCAATTAAAACTATAATTAAAATAAAAAATAAATTAAAAAAATCCCTAACAAAAGACCAAGCAGTATTAATTCCTTCTTTAGCTATATCTGAAAAGAAAACCTCTTTAAACATCTCAGGAGATATCATAGTATCTAACAACCACATTGAACCAGCCAACAATAAAAAGGTGAATTTTAAAATGGCGTATAAAACTAAATTAGCTCCTTTTAAAATAACCATTCCTGTTTTTTCAGCAAACCAACCAACTCCAGATTTAATTCCTTCGATTGCAGAAGATTCTCGTGATAAATCTTCCTGTTGTGCTAAAACAAAATCACCAAACAAAAAACAACCTAAAATAATTAAGCTTAAAAACAATACTGTTCCTTTACTGTTTTTTATTTTCTTTAAAAACATTATTGAATTTTATTTTAAAGTCCCAAAACCACCATAAATATCTCTTTGAATATCCATAATACCACCTTCGGTTTCATCATGAATATTTTTTAGTTGTTTGTCTATTGGACTAGTTACTTTAACAATTCCGGATTCAATGGTTTTTGACAACATTCCAGCTGCTACTGTTCCAATAATTTCTGGAATTGAGCCAGCTTGAGTTATTGTATCCATATACATTGATTCTGCTTTTACCGTAATTCCACTCAAAACACTTCCTGGTAAATTAATTAAATTGTTTTCCGAATCTTTTTGACTAACAAAACCTTTTCCAGCTACAGCTTCTATCTCGGCTTTTTTTTGTGCTTGTGCTTCTTTACTTTCTAATATTTGCTGAGCTCTCATATGGACACCAAAAGGATTATTAGCATCATTAGTGGCCATAGCTACTATTGCTTGAGCACCCCCACCTTGACTAGGATCAAAAATATTATCCAAGCCACCCTGAACATATTGATCAATAGTTGACAACTCACTTCCTGGTGACAATAAAGAATCTTCTATTTCATCATACATAACAGCAGTAGAATCTCCCACACCATCACCCAAAACCCTAAAAAAATCCCGCATATAAGCTCTAGATTCTTCTCTAGCTCCTCCATAAATAAAATCATCATAATCAGTAATTATCAATGAACCAGAACCACCTCTTCCGGTTAATAAAACCTTTACTCTATCACGAATTAAATTACTAGCTTCTTGTTTTAAACTACTTAACATAGATTCTTTAAAAGCTTCCCTCGCCTCAGTCCAGGCTTGACTTAACAATTCAGCTGCCATTGCTTCCCCCCAATATCCAGCTTGAACCGGTTTTTTCAAACCAAGTGTTCCAAAAAAACAAAAGCAGCTGATTAAAATCAAGCTCAGACTTTTGATTTTTATTTTACCTTTAGCCACTTTTTTGTTTTTTAATTTTTATTAATAATGTTTTGTAAATTTTCATCATTAAAAATTTCTATTTCATATTCCTTAATAATATCATCTACCTTTTCTTGTATTAATTCACCTTCCATTATAGCTGCTTGAAATTTTCCTACGTATAAAGCTAATGTTAAAGGATCTTGATTATCAATCATTTTCTCTTCTTCTATGCTATTATTTAAATATTTAATTAAAGACAGAGTTCTTTGGTGAATTTCTTTAGTTTTATAAGGAGTTTTTATTCCTAAACATTCTTCATAAGTTTTTTGAGATTTTTCTTTTAGATCTATAAGTTTATCAATTTTTCCAGTATTTATAGAACTACCAATTTCTTCGATATAACTAATTCCTGTTTCCGTTAATAAATTCTGATCTTCTATTGCAAAAGGTTTATTAAAAGATAATACATAAAATATTTGAGTAAAATATTTTTCAATTTGCTCTTTTTCTTCTTCAAATTTATCTTCTTTATTACCTTTTACTTCTGATAAAATTTTCAATTCATCCTCTGAAATTAAATCCATTTCCTGATTTAAATCAACTTCTTTGGTAACTTGAGTAAGCATTTTCTCAAGTTCTTCACTAGTTAATGAAGGTTGATTCAATTGACTTAAGTCATCTTTATTACTAAATTTCTCTGGATTATTATAAAAATCATCTAGAATATTCAATTCATCATTTTTTTCAGTAGATAATTTTTTAAAAAATTCGTCTGTTAAATTAGGTAATTCCTCCAGCTCTTCTTTTTGAACAATCTGACTTTCAAAAATAATTTTATCCCCAGGTGATGGTTTTAAAGGATCATACCCAGCTGCTACTTCAACTCCGTCATTATAGCCATCCCCATCTGTATCAGGATTATCAGGATCTGTTCTATAAAGATATTCCTCTTTATCCGATAAACCATCTTGATCTCTATCATCAAAAACACTAGAATTACCAAAATCAACATTATTTAAAAAAGACCACCAAAAAACTAAAATAAAAACAAAGAAAATTAGGCTTTTATTTTTAAATAAGTTAAAAAACTTAATTGAATTTATTTTTTTCATTTTTTTAATTTATTTTTTCACTAATGCAACTTAACTTTAAAATAATTTTATTTTTTTAGCAAGTGAATATAATTATTTAATTTTCTTGAATAAAAAATAAATAAAAAACTATTTCATAAAAATAATTTTCACTAAACAAATTCCATAAATAAAAACTAATCCCAAAACCCAATAATTTAAATATTTTTCTTTTATTTTTTGATTTTCTGTTACAAAAAAACTAGCCGAACCAATTAACAAAGCCGGTAAAAATAATTTCGGTTCTCTTAAAAGATAAACCGAACTTAAATACAAACTAAAAAGTAAGCCTGCCATTAATAATCGAGTTTTTTCTTTTCCTATTAGAGTGGGTAGAGTTATTATTTTATTTTTTTTATCTCCCTTAAAATCTTTTAAATCCTTTAAAGGAGACATTAATAAATAAGCTAAAAAAAGAAACCAGTAAATTTTCCAATTAAAATTTTCCAAGATTTGATTTTCACTAAAAATTAAAAAGCCGATTATTAAAAAATTTAAAGAACTTAAAGAAATTAATAAATTAGAAATTCCAATAAATCTTCTTAGTCTAAAAGGATAACAAGAATAAACAAAAGTTAAAAAATGATAACTTAATACAATCAAAAAAACTACTGGACTAATTAAAATTGATCCAAGTAATGAAAATAATAAATTAAACCAACCAAAAATTTTATATTCCTGTTTTAATATTTTTTTATCAACCAAGGGTCTTTGGGAATTGGAAATTTTATCAATCTCCAAATCATTAAAATCATTAGTTACCACTGAAAAAACCCAACTACTAGCAACTACTAAAATCAAATTGACTATCACCAAAATAGTAAAAAAATCCACCCTCAAAGATTGTGAATAATAAAACCAACCTAAACCCATCCCAATAAATAAAATTCCTAAATTAAAAATTAATTGCGCTGGTCTAATGTTTTTTATTAAACTAATAGTTTTAGTAAAATTCAATTTAAAACAAAAAATAGTTAAAAACAAAAAAATAAAAGGTAAATAAATCAAAGCTAATTTCCTAGGCAAAAAAGACTCTAAAACAACAGTTTTTAAATTAAAAATATTTAATGGTGACAAAAAATAACCTGCTACAGTCGAATAAGAAACATCCAAAAAACTTCCTGTTTTAAAAAACTCTAATCCAAAAACTATCAAAGAAGGAAAACTACTTAACAAAAAAAATAAAAAATAGCTTCCAAAAATTGAAATAAAAGTCTTTTTTAAATTTTTTGTTTTAAAATAAACATAACCTCCTAAAGAAAAAATTGAAATTAAAATATTTATCCGAGTTCCCCAAGTAATCCCCCAATTAGGATTTTTTCCAAAAAAAGTAAAAAATCTAACTATTAATCCTTGAAAACTATCAAACAAATAAAAACTTTTATAATTATCTTGAAAAATAATTCTGTCAATAATAGGAGGAACAATAATGATAATAAAACCCCATAATAAAAAATGGGCTATTTTTTGAATTTTTTCCTGAGTTAAAAAATATAAAAAAAATAAAAATACTAAATAAGTTAAAATAAAAAATAGAAATGTATGTACAAACAAACTAATAAAACTTTCTAAATTTCTTTGAGGAAATTTTAATAAAATTGATTCTATTAATAATCTAGTTGAAATTAAAGTCAAAAAAGAAATTAACCAAAATTCAAATTTAAACTTCCCCTGTTCTAAAAAGTTGATTATTTTTTTTATTTTATTTTCCATTAAATTAAAATTAATTTACCAATTAAATCTTCTTTACTTTTTTTATTAATTTTTTCAATAAGCTCTTTTCCGTTAAGTTTAATTTCATTTCTCCAAATAGAATTTTCACAAACTATCCAAAGTGTTTCATTTTTATAATCTTTAATTTTAATAAAACGCTGACTAATTTCACCAAAAAAATTATTAAAAATATCTTCACTAATTTTAATCACTAAATATTTATCATTTTTAATAATCCTTTTTTTATTAACTCTTTTTTCTAAAACTTTTTGAAAATTATTCCACATTTTTTAATCTTTAATTATTGGCATAATTATATAAGAAAATTTATTATCTTCTTTTTCTTTTTTATTAACCCCTTTTAATAAAGCTGGTGATTTTTCTTGATTTAATTTTATTACAACTTGATCTTCTTTAATAACACCTAAACCATCAATTAAATAATTACAATTAAATAAAACTTTAAAATCTTCACCTGAAATATCAGCTAAAACTTGAGAATAATTTTCACCAGCTTCATTAGATGAAGATATTATTTCTAAATTTTTATTGTTTTTAGAATTATTAATTTTAATTTCCCCATTATTATCTCTAGAAACTAAAGCTGATATTTTAAGAGCTTTTAATAATTCATTTTTGTCAATTTTAACTTCAATTGAATATTTTTTTGGTAAAATTTGTTGATAATCAATATAATTACCATTAATTAATTTTGATATTATTTTAGTTGAATTATCTCCAATAAACAATTGTCCTTGTTTGATCATAATTTCAATTTCTCCTTCAATTAAGTTTTTTTGAATTTCGCTTAAAGTTAAAGATGGAATTATTATCGATGGATTATTTTCAATAAAAATAAAATATTCTTCATTTATTTTTTCTTTATCTAGATCTATTTTAACCTCACTTAATCGATAACCATCTGTAGAAGCTAAAATTATTTTATCTTTTTTAAAATTTAAATTAATTCCATTTAATTCTTGTCGAGTATTATTATGAGCTACTGAAATTAAAACATTAGCAATATTTTCATTTAATTTTCCAGAATTAATTTTAATATAATTTTCCTTTGGATTTTCTGGAATAATTGGATACTCATCTTGACTCATTCCTTTGATTTTTATTTGATGCTTTTCAGTTTTTACAATAAATTCATCTTTATTAACTTCTCCTTCAATAATATCATCTTTAATATTATTTAAAAAGCCATGAATAACTCTAACTGGAATTGTTATTCCACCTTCTTTGTGTATTTTAGCTTTAACAAAAGTTTTAATTGATATTTCTAAATTAGTTGAAGCAATAGTTAATCTATTTTGATCAGTTTTTATTAAAACATTAGCTAAAATAGGCAAACTAGGATTTTTAGCTAAAATTCTATCAACTTTAGAAATAGCTTTTTGAAAATTATCTTTTTTAATTGAAAATTGCATATATATATAATTAATTATTATTTATTTAAATATTATTACTATTTATTAAGAAATCAAAAAATGTTAATAAGTCGTTTTTTTGTTTATTTAAAGATAAAAAACTTGTTAATAAAACTGTTGAATTTTTCATTAAAAACTAGTGAATTATCTGTTTATGAAAAGTTAAAAAAATATATTTTTTGAAAAATTAACATCTTGTTAACATCTTTTGAATAATTTATTAACATTTTATCTAAAAAATTTAATAATTGTTATATTTTTCCTTTATAAACTTAATTTGATCTTGAAGAAATTTATTGTTTTTTAATTCTTTGGATATTTTTTTACAGGAATACATAACAGTGGAATGATTTTTTCCTCCCAAGAAATTACCAATTTCCGTGAAAGACATTTTTAAATCTTTTCTTAATAAATAAAAGGTAATTTGACGAGGTTTAATAATAGTTTTTTTACGACAAGAACTTATTATTTCAGATGGTTTTATATTGAAAAAATCAGCTACTGATTTTATCAAAATTTGAGGAGTTATTTTATTTTGGCGATTACTAGAAATTAAATCTTCAGTTAAATCCATAACAATTTTTAATGTGGGAGAAATATCTCTTAATTGACAAGTTATAATTATTTTATTTAAAGCCCCTTCTAGTTCTCGAACATTGTGATATATATTTTTGGCCAAATATTCAATAATATCATTACTTAATTCAAAGTTTTTATCACTAACTTTTTTTTTAATAATTGCCAAACGAGTTTCCATGTCAGGTTTAATAATATCAGCCATCATTCCCCCTTCAAAACGAGATTTAAGTCTGCCTTCTAAGGTTGGGATTGATTTTGGAGGACGGTCAGCACTAATTATTATTTGTTTATTGAGTTGATAAAGAGATTCAAAAACATGAAAAAATTCTTCCTGAGTTTTTTCTTTTTTTGATAAAAATTGAACATCATCAATAACCAACATATCTAATTGAATATATTCATTTTTAAATTCCTTGGCTTTAGAATTTTGAATAGCGCCAATTAGTTCATTGGCGAATCTTTCCATACTAACATATCGAATTTTAAAATTGGGTTTTTGGGTTTTAATAAAGTTTCCAGTAGCTTGTATTAAATGGGTTTTTCCTAAACCAACATCTCCATAAATAAACAAGGGATTGTAGGAATAACCAGGATTTTTAGCTACTGATTGACAAGCTGCATAAGCTAATTCATTATTAGTTCCTACGACATAAGTTTCGAAATTATAACGTGGATTTAAACTAGAATGTATTCGAGTTCCATTTTGAAAATTATTATCTCTTTTTTTAATTTGAGGTTTTTCTTTTTCGAAAGATTTTTTTGAAGACTTATTTAAAGTAACCGAATCTATTGATTTTTGAGGAGTATCTTGGGTCTCTAATAAACAAGACATTTTTATTATTGAAGGAGAGTGTTTTCTGATCGAATCTAGAATAAGTTTTTTGTATTTTTTTTCTAACCATTCTTTAGCAAAAATATTTGGAACAATAATAAATAAAGTATCCTTAGTTAAATCTTTAATATAGGTATTTTTAAACCAAGTGTTAAAACTAGCTTTAGATAAAGATAATTCAACTTCTCCTAAAACAGCTTCCCAAAGTTCCTGATTATTCATTTTTTTTGTTAATAAATCATCAATAAAAGTTATTTTAATCTTGTTTTTGATTAATAAAAATATTTTTTATAAGTTAATAAATAATAACTGATAAAAAACAAAAATTCAATGTCTATAACCTGTTTATAAATTGTTAATATTTATCATGAATAGTTCTATTTTGCCATTTATTTTGAAATAAAACAACTTCAAAATTTTAAAATCTTTATCTTTACAAAAATAATAAAATATGGTATAATTAAACATTATTTTTCTAAATTTTTATATAACAATGTTTCACGTGAAACATCAGTAATATTTTTTATAGCTATAATTATTAATTT
>JAGYNP010000034.1 GCA_018399935.1 Candidatus Moraniibacteriota bacterium | reverse complement strand
TGAAAATCCAGACAATCCAAATATCAAGATTATAGGAGTTGTTTTAGATGATTTTTACCGTTGGGATGATATGAAGAATATGCTAGCTTGGTCATTTCAGGCTTATCAGTGGAGAAATTAATTATTTTTTTAAAAAAATGAACATTGCTTTTATTCAAACTATTCCAGAAGTTCAGACAGTAGCTAAATTTATTGTTTTAGGTTTTTTGGCTTTTATTGTAACTTTTGCGATTACTCCAATTTTGACCTATTTCTTATACAAGAAAAAGATTAATATTAAAATTAAGAAAAAATCAGTTGATGGGGATAAATTAAAATATGTTAGCAGTTTGCATGCTCATAAAAAAGGAACTCCAACTATGGGTGGAATAGTGATTTGGGGAACAGTAATAATTATGGTATTTTTAATGTATTTTACTGGACCTTTGTTGGGAAATTTAATTAACTCGGATTGGTTCGATCGATTAAATTTTTTAAGTAGAAATCAAACTTGGTTACCTTTATTTGCTCTTTTAAGCACAGCTTTGTTGGGGTTAATGGATGATTATATGAGTATTAAAGGAATTGGTAAGAATAAAGGAGGAGGAATGCGGTTTGTTGTTAGATTCGGTTGGCTAATTTTAATTTCTATTGTTGGAGCTTGGTGGTTTTTCTTTAAATTAGAATCAAACTTTATTCATGTTCCAGCGGTTGGCGATTTTAATATTGGTTTTTGGTATATTCCTCTTTTTGTAACAGTTATTGTTTCAATGGCAATTTCTTCTAATGAAACTGATGGTTTAGATGGTTTAAATGCTGGAATATTATTTCAAGCCTTTGCAGTTTTTACAGTAATTGCTTTTTTTCAAGGAAGATTTGATATAGCGGCTTTATGTGCAGTTATTGGCGGTTCTTTATTGGCTTTTTTGTGGTTTAATTTTTATCCAGCTCGATTTTTTATGGGGGATACTGGAGCAATATCATTAGGAGCAACTCTAGGAGTAATAGCTCTTTTAACTAATACTGTATTAGTTCTTCCTTTTGTAGTATTTATATATTTTGTAGAATCAATTTCAGTGATAATTCAATTATTTTTTAAGAAAGTTTTTAAAAAAAAGGTTTTTTTATCTGCTCCTATTCATCATCATTTTGAAGCTAAAGGTTGGCCAGAAACAAAAGTAACAGTTAGATTTTGGATTATTAATGGTCTTATGGCTTGTTTGGGTCTGTTGGTGGGGATTATTGGCAGCGGATAAGGTTTATCAACCCGCCAATCAAAACGCTTATTAGAATGACTAGAAAGCTTCCGCATCGCCTTTCTCAAAAATTTCGACTGCAAATCATGAAAAACTCATCGGGTTATCTCGATAGCCCTCTTCGCTTTTCGATGATTTTCGTGCGAAATTTTTGAGAAAATCGGAGCGGATTTAATTGGCAGGTTAATAATTTTGAATTTAGAATTTCGATTCAATTTTTAATTACTTAATTTTGAATTTTATAATTTTTTTTAAAAATTAATTCATTAAAAATTAGAATTTGATTCAAAATTCAAAATTCAAAATTCGAAATTAATTTAATAAACAGTAAATAATTTTCAGTTATTAAAACTTTTTAATCTTTTAATTCTCTAATTAACTCTATGCTAATATCAATTGTTATTCCTTTAATGGATGAAGAAAAGAATGTATTTAAGTTACATCAAGAAATTGTCAAAATTTTTAAAAAAGCAAAACTTCAAGGGGAGTTTATTTTTATTGATGATGGAAGTACCGATAAAACTTTGGAAGAATTGAAAAAATTAAAGCCAATTAAAATAATTTCTTTTCGGAAAAATTTTGGACAAACAGCTGCTATGGATGCTGGAATTAAAGAAGCTAAAGGGGATTTAATAGTTACAATGGATGGGGATTTGCAAAATGATCCAGCCGATATTCCAAAATTGCTTAAGAAGTTGAATGAGGGTTATGATGTGGTTTCAGGTTGGCGAAAAAATCGAAAAGATTCTTTTTCTAAGAAGATTTTTTCTCGAGGGGCTAATTTTTTAAGAGGAATTTTGATTAAAGATGGTATTCGAGATAGTGGCTGCTCTTTGAAAATTTACAAAAAAGAGTGTTTTAGGGATATTGATCTTTATGGTGAAATGCATCGATTTATTCCAGCTGTTTTGAAAATTAAAGGTTTTAGAGTGGGTGAATTAGTGGTTAATCATCGACCTAGAGTAGCTGGGGTAACAAAGTATAATTTTAGGAGAGCTTTTAAAGGATTTCTGGATATGCTAAGTGTTTGGTTTTGGAGAAAATTTGCTTCTAGACCTTTGCATCTTTTTGGTTTCATGGGATTGATTTCTATGTTTACGGGAAGTTCTTTGTTGATTTGGATGTTTATTGAGAGGGCTTTTTTGGGAAACTCAATTGGTGATAGAGTTTGGCCAGTTATTGGAATTTTTATGTTTTTTATTGGAATTCAGTTTTTAATTTTTGGTTTATTGGCTGATATTATGGTGAAAATTTTTCATAAAACTAAGAATGAAGAACCTTATAATATAAAAGAGATAGTTGAAAAGAAGTAGGGAATTTACACTACTTATTAATTTGTAAATTATAAATTAATTTTTTATTTCGGGTTGCTTTTTTATTTATTATCGAGTTAAAGGTCTTCTGATTTTATTACAGAAAATTCATTAACTCTTTATATAAGCCAAAAAACTAAATTAATAATCTTATTTTAAATACTGGGTGATTAATACTTAATACTTATTAGCATTGTTGCCTCTCTTGACAGAAAATATTTTTTTTGTAATACTAATAACTGTTCAGAAAAATACTCTTTTTTAAAAGGGTATTTAGAAGCAGTTCCCCTGGGGAGTTGTTTTAATTATTTTATTTATTTAGATGTTGGCAGTTATTAAAACAGGTGGAAAACAATACGATGTCCGAGAGGGCGATAGAATTGAAATAGAAAAAATAGAGGGCAAAGTCGGAGACAAAGTAGTTTTTGATCAAGTTTTATTAATGGACGATGAAAAGGAGGTTCAACTCGGAAAACCTATTTTAGAAGGGGCTAAAGTTGAGGGTAAAATTTTAGAGCAAACTAAAGCTCCTAAAATTACTATTATCAAGCAAAAACCCAAGAAAAGATATTTTAAAAAACAAGGCCATAAACAACATTTAACAGTGGTGGAGATAGTGAAGATATAAGGGTTAAATTAATTTTGAATTTCGAATCAAATGCTAATTTTTAATGAATTAATTTTCTAAAAAAATTACAAAATTAAAAATTAAATAATTCGACATTGAATTAAAATCCAAAATTTATTTGTGTTATTGACATAAAACAAAATTTGTATATAATAAATTTGTTGTAATTTAAACAAGAAATGACTAAAGATAAATCTCAATCAAAACCAGAAAATTCTAATGAGGGTCAATCAAGGATTAGAATCAAAGTCAAAGCTTACGATAATAAAGTAATTGATCAATCAGTTAAGAAAATTGTTGAAACTGCCCAACGAACTGGAGTAAGAATTGTTGGTCCAGTGCCTTTGCCTACGGCAATTAAAAAGGTAACTGTTAATAAATCTACTTTTGTTCATGAAGATAGTCGAGATCAATATGAAATCAGGACTCATAAAAGGTTAATTGATATTTTGGAACCAAGTGATAAGACTATTGAAGATTTAACAAATCTTGATTTACCGGCCGGAGTGGGCATAGAAATCAAGATGTAATCAAAACTTCCGGGTTTGGCACACTTCTTTGTCAGGAACAAAAATTTTCACTCAACGCACCAACTAAGTGCGTTTCCTGAAAATTTTTATTCCTTCCTCGAATTGTGCTCAAACCTGAAAGTTTTGAATGGCAGATTGAAAATTACGATTTCTGTCATGGTTTTCAGTCTAGTTGCAAACTGCACTCAAATTTAGAATTTCTGGATAGCTTAAATTTCTTTTTCATTATCAGGTTTAATTTAATTGAAAGTTTAAAATTTTTTATAAAAAGATTAATTTAAGTCCTTGAATTGGATTGGGAAACTGAATTAGCTTTAACCGAATATTTTTATAAGGTCGGTGAAGTTAGTTGGAGAATACCTTATCAAAGAATGTTCGGTTTTAAATTGGGTTTAAATTTATTTAATGAATATCATGAAATTAATTTTAGGGAAAAAAATTGGAATGACTACTATTTATGACAGTGAAGGAAAGGCTCAGAATGTTACTTTAGTAGAAAGCGATAAAAATATAGTAACTCAAATCAGAACTTTTGATAAAGATGGTTATTCAGCTGTTCAAGTTGGTGTGAAGAGTTCCAAGAAAAATCGAGAATTTGATAAAATCGAAGAATTTAGAACAAAGGAAGATCAAATTAAAGACCTTAAAATTAAAGATGAAATCAAATTAGAAAATTTTGAAGTTGGAGATATTGTTAAATTGACTGGAATTACTAAAGGGAAAGGTTATCAAGGAGTTGTTAAGAAGTGGGGATTTGCTGGTTCACCAGCCTCTCATGGTCATAGACATGATTTAAGAGCCCCTGGTTCTATCGGAAGTGCTTATCCTCAAAAAGTTTTCAAAGGAAAAAAGATGTCTGGAAGAATGGGTGGAAATACTAAAACTATTAAAAATTTGAAAGTTATCCTTATAGACTTAGAGAAAAGGTTACTAGCTATTAAAGGAGCAATTCCTGGTAATGATGGATCTTTCGTGAAAATTTGGAGTGATAACAAATTTTAATTTCTATTAATATTCTTATGTTGAAAGTTGAAGTGAAAAAACTTAGTGGAGAAAGATTAGAAGATCTTGATTTAAATCAAGATGTTTTTGGAGTAGAAATTAAAGACGAATTAGTTCATCAAGTTTATGTAGCTCAAGCTTCTAATAGAAGACAAGTAATAGCCCATACCAAAACCAGAGGAGAAAGAACTGGAACTGGGAAAAAACCTTGGAAACAAAAAGGAACTGGTCGGGCTAGAGTAGGTACCGCTAGTAATCCAATTTGGAGAAAAGGTGGAGTAGCTTTTGGTCCTAGAAATGATAGAAATTTTAAGAAAAAAATTAATAAAAAGATGAATCAAAGTGCCACTAAAATGGTTTTGAGTGGCAAACTTAAAGACAAAGAATTAATAGTTTTATCAGATAGTAATTTTAGTCAGAAAAAGACCAAAGAAGCCAAGGAATTATTAAATAAATTGGAAGTCAAAGGGACAGTTTTGTGGGCTTTTGATAAAAAAGAATTGGATAATCAAGTGGTGAGCAGGAATTTAGAAGGAGTGAAAAATATTTTTGTTGATCAAGTCAATGTTTATGATATGTTAAATGCTAAATACTTGATTATAACTAAAGAGGGAATAAAGAACTTAGAAGAAAAATATTCTTAGGGATTGTTTCCAAATTTCATTTTGTTATGAAATTTGAAAATAGTCCCATATAAAATAAGTAATTATATTATTGTTATGACAGCTATGTTTGGAAATAAAAAAGATAAGAATTTGTCAACTGGTGAAGAAAAAACAGTTAAAAAAACTGACAATGGAGCTGTGAAAACTAACAAAAAGAAATTAACTAAGAAAAAGACTAAGAAAATTTCAGAAAAATTAATTCAAAAAGCTGAGTTGGTTAATAATATAATTATTGCTCCAATTATTTCTGAAGATGCAATGGCCAAGACAGCTATTGGAAAATATGTTTTCAAAGTCAACCCAAAAGCTAATAAAAATCAAGTAGCCGAAGCGGTGGAAGTTTTATACGGGGTGGATGTGACTAAGGTTAATATTGTTAAATATAAGCAGAAAAATCATAGATTCAGAATGACTAAAGGTAAAAAAAGTGGTTATAAAAAAGCCATTGTTACCATTAAAAGTGGACAAGAAATACAATTATTTAGTGAATAATAAGTTATTATGGCAGTAAAGATTTATAAAAGAAACAACGCAGGAAGAAGAAATATGTCTATTGTTAAACCGGATAATTTAACTGATGCTAAGCCTCTTAAAAGTCTTTCTAAAGTTTTCAAGAGAAGCAAAGGAAGAGCTAACGGAACTATTACTGTTAGACATCGAGGAGGCGGTAATAAGAGAAAATATCGGTTGATTGATTTTAAAATGGACAAATTTGGAATTCCAGGTAAAATTATTTCGATTGAAAAGGATCCTAACAGAAGTGCTTTGATTGCTTTGGTTTGTTATTCTGATGGTGAAAAAAGATATATTTTAGCTACTAAAGGAATGAAAAAGGATCAAGAAATAATTGTTGATGAAAAAGTTGCTATAGAAAATGGAAATCGATTGAAATTAAAAAATATGCCAGTAGGAACTGTTATTAGTAATATTGAAATGAAACCAGGAAAAGGTGCTCAAATGATTAGAAGTGCTGGTTCATCTGCTACTGTTCAAGCTATTGAGGGTGGAATGGCTCATCTAAAAATGAGTTCTTCGGAAATTAGAATGGTTTTAGCTGAATGTTATGCAACTGTTGG
This sequence comes from Candidatus Moraniibacteriota bacterium, assembly GCA_018399935.1. Lineage (GTDB taxonomy): Bacteria > Patescibacteriota > Minisyncoccia > Moranbacterales > DUUL01 > UBA2773. The sequence goes on along the minus strand of JAGYNP010000034.1, from coordinate 18,325 downwards.
GCAAGTAAGTAATTTTGAACACAGTTCTTATAGAATAGGAAAAGCTGGAAGAAAAAGACATATGGGATTTAGACCAAAAGTTAGAGGATCAGCTATGAATCCTGTGGATCATCCGCATGGAGGAGGAGAAGGACGACAACCAATTGGTTTAAAATATCCAAAGACTCCTTGGGGTAAGCCGACTTTAGGAGTTAAGACTAGAAAGAAAAAGAAGGCTTCAAATAGGATGATTATTAAGAGAAGACAGAAGAAAAGAAGAAAGTAGAAGAATCGATATATTTGGCACATTTCTTCGTTGAAAATGAAAATTTTAGTTCGCCGTACCACCAAAGTACGTCTCACTGAAATTTTCATTTTCGCCTCGAAGTGCGCTCAAATCTATCAATTCTAGAAGTTTAACTAAATTTAAAATTAACAAGGATTACACGTTTGAGTGCAGTTCGAGGAAAATTTTAAGTTGCGTATGAGATGTATTGATTTGATACATCGAAAAGGAACTTAAAATTTGACGAAGAAATGTGCCAAACGGGGAATTCCAAAGATAACATGTCACGATCATTGAAGAAAGGACCATATATAGACGAAAAACTTTTAAAAAAGATTGGCAAGTTAAAAACTGGTGATAAAACAGTTATTAAAACTTGGTCAAGATCTTCTACTATTTCTCCGGAAATGGTTGGGTTTACTTTGGGAATTCATAATGGGAAAGGTTTTGTAGAAGTTTTTATTTCAGAAGATATGGTTGGACATAAATTAGGGGAGTTCTCGCCAACTAGAAAATTTGTTAAACATGGAGGAAAAAAGCAGAAAGAAGCTGAAATGGCAGCTAAAGCTAAATAATATAATAAAGATTTAAAGATATGCAGGTAAAAGCTAGTTTAAAAAATTATAGACGATCAGCACGAAAAGTTAGAGAAATAGCTAATGTATTGCGTGGTATGAAAATTGAAAAAGCTGTTCATCAATTAATGGTTTGGGATAAAGGTTCGTGTCAAGATCTTCTAAATCTTTTAAAAAGTGCGGTAGCTAATGCTGAGAATAATTTTAAGATAAAAGAAGATAATTTATATATTACTGAAATTAGAGTTAACGAAGGAGCTACTTTAAAAAGATCACGACCTAGAGCTCACGGGAGAGCAGCTCAAATTTTAAAAAGAACTTGTCATGTGGAGTTAACTTTGGATGAGAAGCAAGAAGTTGAAAAAAAACAGTTGTGAAAAAAGTTAAAAACAAGGAAGCTGATAAAAAGGTATCTGAAGTCAAAGTTAAGGAAAAGACTGAAAAGAGAGAAGAAGTTAAAACAAGTAAAAAATAAGATAGTAAGAACTCTAATATTTAATAATCATATTTAAAACAATTATGGATTATTTGAAAATAATTTTGTTAGTAGTTAGTTACTATAGTAAAGAGTGTGATTTAAATTTCGGAATAATAATTTAATTATAATAGATGGCCCAAAAAATAGATCCAAGATTGTTCAGGATGGGAATTACAAAAACTTGGCAATCTCGTTGGTATGACGAAAAAAATTATCAGAAAAATCTTCAACAAGATGTTAAGTTAAGATCAGAACTAAGAAAAAAGCTTAAAAGGGCTGCAGTGGCTTCTATTGAAATTGAAAGAAGTGTGGGCAAAGTTAGAATTATTATTTTTACTGGACGACCAGGTGTTTTAATCGGAAGAGGGGGAGAAGGTTTAGAAAAACTTAAAAAAGCTATTAAGAAAAAGTATTTTCTCAATGAGAATGCTAATGTTCAAATAGATGTTAAGGAGATTAAGTCAATAGAGGAAAATGCTCAACTTCTAGCTGATAGTATTGCAGAACAGATTGAAAAAAGGGTTTTTTTTAAAAAAGCCATGAAGAGTGTTCTAAATGATACTTTTAAAAATAGGAATATTAAGGGGGTTAAAATTTCTTTATCAGGTAGATTGGGAGGAGCGGAAATGTCTAGAAGAGAATGGCTAGCTAAAGGAAGTTTACCTTTACATACTTTAAGAGCTGATATCGATTTTGCTAAAGCAGAAGCTAATACTACTTATGGGGTAATAGGAATTAAGGTCTGGTTGCATAAAGTTGAAGTTAGATCTAAAAATAATTAATTAAAGAGAAGATATGTTGATGCCTAAGAAAGCCAAGTATAGAAAAAAAATGAGAGGCGGAAAAATTCGCGGTATTGCTTCAAGAGGAGCTTCCGTTGTTTTTGGTGAATTTGGTCTTAAGGCAATTGAGATGGGAATGATTAATTCTAGAGAAATTGAGGCAGCTAGAAGAGCGATGACTAGGTATGTTCAAAGAGGAGGAAAAATTTGGATTAGAATGTTTCCGGATCATCCAATGTCTAAGAAAGGGGCAGAAGTTCCTATGGGTAAAGGTAAAGGAGAAACTGATCGTTATATAGCTAAAATAAGACCAGGTAGGATTTTATTTGAAATGGACGGAATTGAAGAGAGTAAGGCCAGAAGAGCAATGAGATTGGCTTCTGATAAATTGAGTGTTAAAACTAAGTTTGTAATCAAGAATTAAAATGAAAGCACAAGAACTAAGGAATAAAAATCCAGAAGAGTTAAAAAGGCTTTTGCAAGAAAAGCGAGTTGAGTTGTGTAAAACTCGTTTTGATATTAAAGCTAATCAAACTAGGGATAATCAGTCTCAAAAAAGAATTAAAAAGGATGTAGCTAGAATTTTAACTATTTTAAATTCAAATAATAAGAGTAAATAGTAATTATCAAATAATTAATTTATAGATATAATGGAGAAGAATAAGAAAAATTTATCAGTCCAAACAGAAGAAAAAAATAGTAAAAATCCTATTTTGGTTAAGAAAATGGGAAGTGTTGTTAGCGATAAAAATAATAAAACTGTTGTGGTTGAAGTTGTTGATATGAAGACTCATCCAGTTTATAAAAAGAAATATCGAAAAACTAGCAGGTACAAAGCCCATGATGAAAAGAATAGTTGTAAAGTGGGAGATCGAGTAATAATATCTCAATGTAGACCAATTAGTAAGGAGAAAACTTGGAAGGTAATTGAAATTAAAAAATAACAAGGATTTTTTCGAAGGTTATTTTACAGTTTAAAAAGGGTTTTTAAAATAGTCCTTAATAATAGATCTAAAGTAAATTTATGATACAGGTAGAGACAAAATTAAAAATAGCTGATAATTCTGGAGCGAAAATAGCTCAAGTTTTTAAAATTTTAGGTGGAAGTAAAAGGCGTTATGCTAGGTTGGGCGATGTAGTCTTGGCCTCAGTTAAGGAAGCTGAACCGCGAGGAGCTATTAAAAAGAAGGATATTGTTAATATTGTAATTGTAAGACAAAAAAAATCTTTTCGTAGAAAAGACGGTACTAGTATAAGATTTGACGAAAATGCCGGAGTTATAGTTGAAAAACTAGAACCAAAAGGAACTCGAGTTTTTGGACCGATTGCTAGAGAAGTTAGGGATAGTGGTTTTATGAAGATAGTTTCTTTGGCTAAAGAAGTTTTTTAATTAGAATTTATTTAATAGATAATTATGAAGTTTAAGATAAAAAAAGATGACAAAGTTAAAATTATAACTGGAAAAGATCGAGGAAAGACTGGAGTTATCGAGGTAGTTTTGACTAAGGAAAAAAAAGTTAAGATTGAAGGTATTAATGTTGTTAAAAAACATTTAAAACCTAAGAAAAATGGAGAAAAAGGTCAATTGACTTCAATTTCTTTACCAATTGATATTTCTAAAGTTCAGTTAATTTGTCCTAAATGCGGAAAACCAACTAGAGTTGGTAAGATAATGGATGGAGACAAGAAATTCAGAATTTGTAAAAAATGTAAAGCGAAATTTGAATAATTTTAAATAGCAGTTAAGTTAAGTTATGAATAATTTAAGAAAAAAATATCTGGAAGAAGTTTTACCAGCATTAAAAAAAGAGTTTAAAAAGGAAAATAATTGGGCTACAACTAGACCTAAGATGGTCAGTGTTAATGTTGGGTTGTCTCGAGCTATTGAAAATAAAGAATTTAAACAGGAGATAGTTAATGATTTAAAAACTATTACTGGACAAGCGCCAGTTTTAGTAAAAAGTAGAAAATCTATTTCTGGTTTTAAAATTAGAGAAGGACAGGAAATTGGAGCTAAGGTTAATTTAAGAGGGGAAAAGATGTGGGATTTTATTGAGAGATTGATTAGAATAACTTTACCAAGAACTAGAGATTTTCAAGGAATTAAGAGAAGTTGTGTTGATAGTAATGGAAATTTTAATTATGGCATTAAAGAACAACTGGTTTTTCCTGAGATTTCTCATGATAATATTAAGTCAATTTTTAGTTTACAGGTAAATATTTCAACTACTGAAAATAGTCAAGATGAGGGAATGAGAATGTTCGAGTTGTTGGGGTTTCCAATGCAAAAAAATAGAGAGGATTAGCATATTTGGCACATTTCTTTGTTGAAAACGAAAATTTTAGTTCGCCGTACTATCAAAGTACGTCTCACTAAAATTTTCATTTTCGCCTCGAACTGTGCTCAAATCTGCAAATCCCCCAAGTTTAATATCCAATAATCAATATTAAAAACGATTGTTGAATATTGAAAAAATGAATTTTGAATATTGGTTATTGAATGTTTGGAAAGAATTTTATTAGTAGTTAATTACTAAGATAAAGAGGATAATTTAGATTTTGAATAATTAGATTTGGATTTTAATATATTATAATTTTTGAAAATAACTATGAGTTTTGATCAAATTGCTGACATGCTAACAAGAATAAGGAATGCTCAATTAGCTAGAAAAATGGACACAATTATACCTTTGTCCAAATTAAAATTGGCTATTGCACGAGTTCTATACAAACAAGGGAAAATTAGTAAAGTTTCTATTTTTTCTGATGAGAATAAACATTTTTTGAAGTTAAAATTAAAATATGATCAAGATGGAGCTCCTGTGATTAAGGAAATAAAGCGAATTAGTAAACAGGGTTGTCGAATTTATAAGGGGAAACAAGAAATTAAACGAGTTAAGGATGGTTATGGATTTTCAATAATTTCAACTTCTAAGGGTTTATTAACTGACAATGAAACCAGAAAGGAAAAAATAGGGGGAGAGATTATTTGTGAAGTTTGGTAGTAACGGTGTTTATAGATAATTTTAATAATTAAAATTTTTAAATTAATAAAGTAATATGGCTCGAAAAGCATTAATTCAAAAAGCTGAAAAAGAACCTAAATTTTCTACTAGAAAAATAAGAAGATGTTGGAAATGTGGTAGAAAAAGAGGTTATATGCGAGATTTTGATCTTTGCCGGATTTGTTTTAGGGAATTAGCTCAAAAAGGGGAAATTCCCGGAGTTAAAAAGTCCTCTTGGTAAAAGATTTTAATATCCAATAATCAATACTCAACACTTAACCTTTATTCAATAATTAATATAAAGACAATTATTAAATATTGAAAAATGAATATTGAATGTCCATTTCGCTTAAGATGAAATCGAAGTGGAAATACTAAATATTGGTTATTGGGTGTTCTGAGAGTTAATTAATAGTAATAAGTAAGATTTCACGTTTGAGGAAGAAACGGACCAAACGGGTAATTTTAATAAATATATATGTCACGAATAGGAAAATTGCCAATACCAATTTCTCAAGATGTTAAAGTTAAAATTGAAGACAGAACAATAATTGTTAACGGCCCCAGAGGAGAACTGTCTTTTAATTTTGGTTACAAAGTTGATGTTAAAATTGATCAAGAGCAAAATCAAATAACAGTTGAGCAAAAAGAAAACACCAAACAAGGGAAGGCTATGTGGGGAACTGCTAGAGCTAGTATCAATAATTTGGTGGTGGGTGTTGTTAAAGGTTTTGAGAAGAAATTGGAGCTTCATGGGGTTGGTTATAAAATGGCAGTTCAAGGGAATAAATTAAATTTAAATTTGGGTTATTCTCATCCTATTAATAAAGACATTCCTCAAGAATTGGAAGTTAGTGTTGATAAAGAAACTTTAATTATCAAAGGAGCTGACAAACAATTAGTAGGAGAATTTGCTGCTGAGACTAGAAGTTTAAGAAAAGTTGAACCCTATAAAGGCAAAGGATTTAGATATTCAGACGAACAAGTTGTAAGAAAAGAAGGAAAAAGAGCAGGAGGAACTGAATAAAGGGAAGTTTCTTCCGAAATAATTATATAAATATTTTTTAAAAAAGATTCATGGAAAGTAGAAATCAAAGAAGATTACATCGCAAAAGACGAACAACTATCAAAAATTTAGGAACAGCTAAACGGCCTAGAGTTAGTATTTTTAGAAGTAATAAAATAATTTACGTACAGTTAATTGATGATGAAAAAGGTTTAACTTTGGTAGCTGCGAACAGTGGTGAGATTAAGACTAAAGATTTCAATATAGAAACAGCCAAGAAAACTGGGAAATTATTAGCAGAAAAAGCTGTTAAATTTAATATTAAAGAAGTGGTCTTTGATAGAAGCGGTTATAGATATCATGGTAAGATTAAGTTATTGGCAGAGGGAATGAGAGAAGGAAAATTGAAATTTTAATTAAGATTTAAATATATTAGATGGCAAATAAGAGATTTAATAGAAGGAAAAGAAAACCTGAGTTTGATCAAAAACTTTTAAATTTAGCTAGAGTAGTTAGAGTTGTTAAAGGTGGAAGAAGGTTTTCTTTCAGAGCAACTATGATTATCGGAAACAGGAAAGGTAAAATTGGTTTAGGCGTAGCTAAAGGAAATGATGTTGCTAGTGCTATTAATAAGGCTGTTGAAGCAGCTAAAAAAAGTATGATTATTGTTAAAAGATTGGATTCAACTATTTCTTACAGAGTAGACGAAAGATTTTGTGGAGCTCAAATTATCATTAAACCAGCCAAAGAAGGAAAAGGAATTGTTGCTGGAGGGGCGATGAGATTAATTTTTGAGTTAGCGGGGATAAGAAATATTACTGCTAAATCACTAGGTTCTTCTAATAAAATCAATATTGCTAAAGCTACTCTTAAGGCTTTGAATCAACTTGATGGTAAAAAAAATGAGGTTAGTCAAAATTTAAAAAAACCTACGATAAAGACTAAGACTACTTCTAATACTAAAGTTACTCCAATCAAAAAATCAGAAAAGAATTCGTCAGTTGGTGTAGAAAAAAAAATTGAAAAAAAAGTAACCAAGAAAACTGCATCAAAAAAAGCAATAAATAAAAATACAGACAAGAAGACTCTTAAAAAGGTTACTAAATAACATATTAGAATTATATAATATTATGCAGATTCACGAACTTAAAATTACTAAAAAATCCAACAAAAAAAGGGTTGGGAGGGGTGGTAAAAAAGGAACTTATTCTGGACGAGGAATGAAGGGACAAAAATCTCGATCAGGTGCTTCTCAAGCTCCTACTTTTGAAGGTGGAAAAACTACTTTAATTCAAAAAACTAAAAAATTAAAAGGTTTTAAATCTTTGAATAAGAAAAATTTGGCTATCAATTTAAATCAAATAAATTTTAAATTCGAGGATGGAAACAAAATCAATAACAAGAGTTTAAAAGAAAAAGGTTTAATCAGAAAAGAAAATCAAGGAGTTAAAATTCTGTCTGAAGGCAAAATTGATAAAAAAGTTATTATTGAAAATTTGTTAATCTCTAAAAAAGCTCAAGAAAAAATTGAGAAAGCTGGAGGTAAAGTAGAAATCACTGAAAGAAAAAAAACTAAAAAAGAAATTGAAGAAAAAAAATAACTTCTTTAGAATTAAGATTAAAATAAAAAATTAGTTGGTTGTAAATTAAATTTTTTGTTAGTTTGTATATATGATAAACAAAATTAAACAAATATTTCAAATAAAAGACATCAGGAATAAAATCATTTTTATCTTGGCTCTTTTGGCTGTTTTTCGTTTAATGGCTAATATTCCTATTCCAGGTGTAGATGTAGCTCAACTAAAAAGTTTTTTTGAAAATAATCAGTTGTTAGGAATGTTGGATATGTTTTCTGGTGGGGGTTTAAGAAATGTTTCAATTGTGATGTTGGGGGTTGGTCCTTATATTACAGCTTCAATTATTATGCAACTTTCAACTATGATTTTCCCAGTTATGGAAAAAATGCACAAAGAAGAAGGAGAAGCTGGAAGACAGAAATTTAATAGTTGGACTCGTTGGCTAACCCTTCCTTTAGCTATTTTACAATCTTTTAGTATGATTTCTTTACTTAGAAGTCAAGGAATGATGGGAAATTTAAATGTTTTTGATTATATTTTAATTATTTCTACGATTACAGCTGGGACAATTTTCTTAATGTGGTTGGGAGAAATAATTACTGAGAAAAAAATGGGTAATGGGGTTTCTTTATTGATTTTTGCTGGAATAGTTTCAGCTTTACCAACAGCGGTTAATAATTTAATTTTAACTTGGAATCCAACCGAAATTTTGGCTTATATTGGTTTAGGGATTTTCTCAATTATTACTATTGGAGCTATTGTCTTTATTACTGAAGGTCAAAGAAATATTCCAATTACTTTTGCACGTCAAATGAGAGGAGGAAAAACAGTTGGTGGAGGTAGCTCTAATCTTCCTTTGAAGGTTAATATGGCTGGAGTTATTCCGATTATTTTTGCAATGTCAATTATGCTTTTTCCAAGTGTGATTGCTAATTTCTTAGCTAATAGTTCAATTGAATGGGTAGCAAGAATAGCTTCAACTATAGCTGATTTATTAGCTAATCAATGGATATATGGGAGTTTATATTTTTTACTAGTGGTAGCTTTTACTTATTTCTATACAGCGGTTACTTTTAATCCTCAAAAGGTGGCAGAAAATTTACAAAGACAAGGAGGGTTTATCTCTGGTATCAGACCAGGTAATCCTACTATGGAATATTTAAATTTTATAGTTAATAGAATTACTTTAACTGGAGCTTTGTTCTTAGGTTTTGTGGCAGTATTGCCTTTTATAGTTCAAGGAGTAACTGGAATTCAAACTATTACAGTTGGAGGAACAGGGATTCTAATTGTTGTTTCGGTTGTAATGGAAACTATAAAACAACTTCAAGGACAATTAGTGATGAGGGATTACGATAAATTAAATATTTAAATACTGATTTAAATCAGTATTTAAATCAGTATTTTTTATTAAAAAAAGTTTTTGAAAATAGTAATTAAAATTGTTACGAACAATATTAAACCAAAATTTTTTAATACTTGTTTTTGAATAGCTTTTTAAAAGCTATTTTTTGTTTATTGAAAGTGTGGTAATATGTAATAGAAGGAAAAAATGGTTCTTTAATATCTCTGGGTAAAAATTCAATAAAGAATTGAATAAAAAATCTCTTTCTGTTAACTGGTTAAATTTTTTTAGAAAAAGAGAAGACTTGATTTGGGAGAAAAAATAAGGTTTAAGTTTTGGAACAAAGTTTTAAAAGAAAACTAGATAGGATTAAAAAGGTTTTTTAAAAATTAAATATTTTTTAAACACAATATTTAGTCTGTAATGATGTTTTCAAAAAGTAAAGTTTGTCCAAGGATGTTAAAAAATCAAACTATCCTAAAATAATTTTAATATTCAATGTTTTTAAAATTTCAACCTTTAATTTATTCAGTATTTTTTTTACTATCTCTCGAAGTGGTAGTTTTAAAAGAGAACTGGATAGAAACAGTGGCCGGGTTTTTAATTTTTTTGACGATTTTAATTGTTTGGCCTTTGACTAGAAAACCTCGTTTTATAGCTTTACCACTTTTTCTTAGTTTGGGTGCTTTGGCTTTATTGTCTTTGATCGATAATAATGTCGAGCGACATATTTTTATTATTTTAACTTCCGGGATTTATTATTTAACTTTAATGGGTGGATATCGGTTACGATTTTATGCTAGCGATCAAACTGCTTTAGGGATGGTTAATCTTGCTACTCTTTGTACTGCTTTTATGTGGTTTACTGCTGCTCTGGGTTTTTATTTAAATTATCAGGTTCAGTATTGGGCGATAATTTTGTTTATAATAACTATATTTTTAATGGCTTTGCCCTCTTTTTGCATTAATGCTAAAGATGCTCAAGATCGTTTTAAGAAAAAAGGTTTTAAAATAATTAAAACTAAATTTATTGGAATAATTTTTCTTAATTTAATATTAGCTTTTTTAATGTCACAATTACTTTGGGGAATATTAACTTGGCCTTTTGGTTATTTGACATTAGGAGGATCTGCCCTTATAATTTTTTATGAATTGTGGGATGTTATTCGTCTTCATCTTAGAAATGAATTAACTTTAAAAAAAGTTTTTTTAAATGGAGTTATCGGAATTATTTTATTAACAGGAATTTTGTTAACAGCTCAGTGGGAAATAATTCCTAGATTTTAATTTTTTAAGGAATATAATGTCAAAAAAAATCAAAAAAATAAGAAAGTTTTTAAATCTAATTTTTTTAATTTTTTTAGTTGGTGGAATAGCTGGTGTAGTGGGAGAGAGATTTGTTATACCCTGGTTAGGAACTTTTCCTTCATTAGAGAAATATGAATTTATCAAAAGAGCTAATGAAAAAGTAACTATAATTAAACAAACTAAAGAAATAAATGTTAAAGAAGATTTTTCAGTAGCTAATATTGCTGAAAAAGTTTCTCCTTCAGTTGTCAGTATTGTTAGATTTCAAGAAAATAAAAAAGATTTAAATGCTCAAAATTTAATTAAATCTAGTAAAGATATTCAGAAAAATATCAAAACAGGTTTAATTTTAACTAATGATGGTTTAATAGTGAGTATTTTAGATGAACTTACTGAAGAAATTATAGAAGCTAATAAAAAATTGAAAGAAGGGCAAAAAAGTTTATGGAGGTTTAAAGTATTAGCAGGAAATGATAAAGAGTTAGATGCTGAGATGTTAGCTGTTGATGAATTTAGTCATCTGGTTTTTTATAAAATAGATGAGAATAATTTACCAATTCCAAGTTTGGGTAATTTTAAAGAAATTGAAATTGGAGAAAAGGTGGTAATTTGTGGGAATGCTGGTGGAGAATATCAAAATAGTTATTCCAATGGTTTAATTAAAGAGAAGGATAATACTTTCACACTTTTAAAATCAGAATTATCTTCATCGGAAAGTTTGGAGGGAGCGATTTTATTGGATGCTGAAATTGATGAGAGAAATATTGGTGGTCCAGTGATCGATTATCAAGGAAATGTTATTGGAATAGTTAATAAAATTGAAAAAGATGATAAAAAAATTGGTTTTATTGTTTCGATTGATGATTTAAAACCAGTTATTGATAAAGTAATACAAAAAGAAAAAATTGAAAGACCTTATTTTGGAGTTTATTATCTTTCAATTAATAAAGAAATTTCTTTATTAAATAATTTAGATGTTAATCAAGGTGCTTTAGTTTATTCTTTTTCTGGACAACAGGGATTAGCGGTGATAAAAAATTCGCCAGCTGATAAAGCTGGAATTAAAATTGGAGATATTATTACCTCGGTTAATAATAGAAATATTAATTTGGAGAATTCGTTAGCTAAGATAATTTCTGAACAATTACCAGGAGAGGAGCTTGAAGTAAAGTTAATTAGAGATAGTGAAGAAATTAACTTAAAAGTAACTTTAGAATGATAATAATTAGGGAGCTATTTTAAATAAAAATTTATTTTTAATCTAGCTAAAGTGATTGGAATAAAATAGAATGCTAGCTTTTTATAATAAAGTGGTACTCAATAATAATTTTTTTAATGAAAGCAAAAATAATGTTAAGAAAAATATTTCAAATATCTTTAATTTTTTTATTAATAATGACTTTTTCTGGATGTTCAATGGCTGGCAAATCAGCTGGAGGTTTTTTGAAGTCTACCGATGGAGGGGAAACTTTTTTTCAAGAAGAAACTGAAAGTGGTTTAGTGCTTTCTGGCTTAAATATTCTTTCAATGGAAATTAATCCTAATAATCATCAAGAAATTTTTGTTGGAACTTCTAAGCAAGGATTGTTTAAAACTGTGGATGAAGGAAAAACTTGGTTGAAAGATGTTAATGGTTTTAAAAGTGTTTATGATATTGAGCTAATTCCAAATACTAGTATTATTTATATAGCGGTTCAAAAAAATGGGCGAAGTAAACTTTTAAAATCAGAAAATAATGGAGAAGGTTGGCTTGAGATTTATAGCGAGAAAGATCAGTCTTCTTATTTAACAGCAGTCGCTGTTCATTCGAAAGTTCCTAATGTAATTTATATTGCTAATTCAAAAGGGGGTTTATTTAAATCTGAAGATAGTGGAAAAACTTGGAAAAATTTGTATTGGTCTGGTAGTTTAATTGATAAAATTGAACTAGATAAGGTTAATTCTAATATTTTTTATCTAGCAACTGAAAGAGATGGATTAATTAGGTCTCAGGACGGTGGGGAGAATTTTGAAAAAATTATAGAGAATGGCTATATTTATAATGTTATTTCTCATCCTGATCGAGAAAGATTTATTTACGTTAGTACTAAAAGTGGTTTGCAAAGAAGCTTAAACGGTGGTGATGATTGGGACATGATAAATACTTTAATTAAACCTGAAGAAATAGTTTCTAGAGGAATTGCTATCAATCCTCAAAATCCAAGAGAAATATATTTTGCTTCTGGGTTGACTTTTTATAAATCTGCTAATAACGGGAAAACGTGGTCAACTACTCAATTTGATTCTAGTTCATCGATTGAAATGATCAAAGTTAATCCAAGTAATTCCCAGAATATTTATTTGGGTGTTAATAAAAGAAGTGGGGGATTCAAGTTACATCAATTTTAATTTTAAAAAAATGAGTATAGAAAATATAGATGATTTACAGCTAAAATTTGAAGAGGTTCTTGAGCAATTTCGAAATGAGCTTAAAAAAATGAAAACTGGTCGAGCTAGTGCAGAATTGGTCGATGGAATTCAGGTTGACTATTTCGGAACTAGAACCCCTATAATTCACATGGCTACTATTAATGTTCTAGATGCTAAAACTATTGAAATCTCACCCTGGAATAAAGATCAACTAAAAGAAATTAAAAAAGCTATTAGTCAATCAGATTTAGGCTTAAATCCTAGTGATAATGGTAATTTGATTAGAATTATTATTCCTTCAATGACCGAAGAAAGGAGAATTGATATGGTAAAGCAACTAAGAAAAAAAACTGAAGAAATGAGAATTAGGATGAGAAGACATAGAGAAGATTTTTGGAGTAAAATCCAAAAAAATGAGAAAGATAGTAGTATTTCTGAGGATGAAAAATTTAAAATCAAAAATGATTTACAAAAATTAGTTAAAGAATACAATGTAAAAATCGATGAAATTGAAGAAAGAAAAGAGCAGGAACTACTTCAGGTTTAAGCTTTTTATAAAAAGTAAACCTTAAGTAGTTTTGAAGATTATTTTTAATATTAAACTTAAAATTTCAAAATCTAAATTATTTCAAATGAAATTCAAATGTCAAATTATTAAAATTTTATTTTAATATTTTAAATTTATTTTTTGGGTTTGATTTGAAACAATTTGGAATAATTTGAATTTTGAGCAATTTGTAATTATGACCACTTTTATAGTATTTATCTTAATATTAGGTTTGCTAGTTCTAGTTCATGAGCTGGGGCATTTTTTAGTAGCCAAAAGAAACGGTGTTTTTTCTGAAGAATTTGGATTTGGTTTTCCTCCTAGAATTTTGGGAACTTATAAAAACAAAAAAGGAAAGAGGATATGGATTTTTGGAAACAAAACAGTTGATAAAAATGATAAAAATGAAAATGAAACAGTTTATTCTTTTAATTTAATTCCTTTGGGAGGCTTTGTCAAAATTAGAGGAGAAGATGGAGAAGATAAGGAAGATAAAAATAGTTTTGCAAGTCAATCAGCTTGGGTTCGTTTTAAAATTTTATTTGCTGGAGTGGCGATGAATTTTATTTTAGGAATAGTTTTTTTTGCTTTTGCTTTTCAACTAGGTTTACCTCAGGCCGTTGGAGATGATTATCAAGATAAAGAAGCTGAAGTTCAAATTGCTCAAGTAACTCCAAACTCTCCCGCTAGCGAAATGGGAATAGAAATGGGTGATGAAGTTGTTTCAGTTCAGACGAAAGCTGGCTTAATCAAAATTAATACAGTTAAAGAATTTCAGGAAGTAGTTAAAAATAATCAAGGTAAAAAAATTGTAGTTAATATTAAAAGAGCTAAAATTTCAGAAGAATTAAACCTGGAAACTGTTGTAAGAGAAAAAGCGCCAGAAGGAGAAGGTTTACTGGGTGTTTTATTAGCTCGAACTACTTTTGTTAAATATGGATTTTTTGAATCTTTCTGGTTGGCAATCCAAACAGCTTTTTCAATGATTTTGGCAATTTTGATGTTTCTAGTTGACTTGATAGTTAAACTTTTTACTTCTCAACCGATGGCGACTGAAGTAGCTGGACCAGTTGGAATAGCGGTAATGACTGGTAAGATGACTCAATTAGGATTAGCTTATGTTTTACAATTTATAGCTTTGTTGTCAATAAATTTAGGGGTAATTAATTTATTGCCTTTTCCTGCTTTGGATGGTGGAAGAATCTTCTTTTTGTTAATAGAAAAAATCAAAGGTTCACCAATAAATCAAAAAATAGAAGGAATAGCTAACGCGATTGGGTTTTTCTTGTTGATTGGTTTAATGATTTTTATAACAATTAAGGATTTTACTAATTTTGAGATAATAGATAAAATAAAAGGAATAATATAGTTAAAAAGTTAGAAAGAATTAATATAATTTTAAATTAAGAAGTAGGAATTAAGAAATAAGTTTTAAGAGATAAGAATAAATTAATTCAAGAAGGATATAAAAAATAAGATATAAGAATACAAATAAATCTTAAACTAAGTATCAAAGATAAATAAAAAATTTAAAAACTGAAGACTTTGCCTTTAATTTTTTATATCTCATGTTTTTGTACTTCGTGTTTTTGTAAATACTTAATAATAGTTTAATATTACTTAAATATTATGACCGAAAAATTTATTGGTATAGATATCGGAGGAACTAAAATTTTTATGAGTGTTGTTGAAATTAATTTTGGGCATAGAAAATTTGATATTTTAAGCTCTAAAAAGATTATTAATCCAGTAAAACCTGAAGAAATTGAAGATATAATTTTAACTTATTGTCAAAAAAAAAGGGAAGAATTTAATACTAGCAAGGTGGCAATTGCTACAGCTAAAATAGTTGATTTTAAAAAACAATTAGTTAAAAAAGCTCAGCCTGTTTATGGGTCAAAAAATTTTAATTTTAATTTTTTAAAAAAAGAAAAATTTCAAGTAGTAATTGAGAATGATGGCAATGCTTTTGCTCTTGGTTCTTACTATTTTGATAAAAACGAAGGTAGACAAGGCTTACTTACAATTACTTTGGGAACTGGTATTGGAGGAGGTTTCATTGATAATGAGGGCAATATTTTAAGAGGTAATGCAAATTCTGCTATGGAATTTAGTCATAATAAAATGTTTTTTCAAGAAAAATGGACTAGTTGGGAAAATATTTCAGCAGCTAGAGGAATAAGAAAAGAATACTTTAAAAAAAGTAATAAAATAAAAACAGCTAGAGAGATATTTTCTAATGTAAAAAAAGATAAATTTGCTGGAAAAGTTATTGAAAAAGCTCAGTTGTACTTAGGGTATGGCTTAGCTAATCTAATTAATTCTTTTGACCCAGAAAAGATAGTTTTTGGAGGAGGTATTTCTGAAGAAAAAGATTATCTAGAAGGAGCAATGAAAATAGCTGAAAAAAATATTTTTTATAAAAATGCTAATCCGAAATGGGAAGTTTCAAAATTAAAAGCTGAAATGAATATTTTAGGAGTTTGTGCACTTTATTATATTTAGTCTATAAAGGAATTGAAGTTTGAGAGTTTATAAAGTAAAAATAACAGATTCTCCACTTTTATGAAGGGTGCCGAGGAGTTTTTATTGTAAAAAAATTATGAGCTAAAAGTTTTGTTTTAAAATCGAGATTTTATTTGAAGAAAATAAAAAACGACTTATTAATTGAGTAAGTCGTTTTTTATGACAAAATTGTGCTAGGCATTAGATTCTTTAACTCCTTCGAATTTATCAAAATACATTTCAACATCACTAATCCATTTTTCTACGCTATAATCAGAATGACCTTCACAACTTGAGCCACATTTCCAAATTACCATTTCTTCGGGAGTATCAATATCAGCTTGAACTAAATCACTAATTCTTCTTGAGACTGTTTCAACTGCATCTTTTGGACTATCAAAACAAGTGTGTCCCCCACTTCCCATTTTTTCTCTAAGTCCTCTGTATCCCCAGTAATTAAAGCAATCTTCACCTTTTAAAACAGGAACTCTTCGACCGAGATTGCTTTCTTTTTTGGCAATTGCTACCATAAAAGCTGCTACTCGGTTGTCTAATTGAGCGATTAATGGAGTCATTTTTTTCATTGGACTACCATCAACAATTTTGTTTATTTCTTTTTCTAAGTCTTCTTTTTTAACTTGATCAAATTTTTTCAAAGTATCTAAAACAAAATTATCAAGTTCTTCTTTATTTTCCAAATTGTTTTTTTGATCAGTTTCTCCTAAAACTTTAGTATTATTTAAAGCAATTTTTTTTGAAATCATGCTTTGATTTTGAGTCAACTGGTAAGCTATTTTTTCAGTAATATCTTTTTGAATAAAAAAAGAAAAACTTAAAACTATTAAGAACAAAAAAGATGTAGCTACTGCAAAAGATTTTGTTCTAATAAAAGAAGTGTCCCAATCAAAATTTTTAAAATCTACAAAATCTTTAAAAAATTGAGGTGATTTGATTTTTGGTTTCTTGAACTCAAAATCAACTTCTCGGGCTTCTTGTTTATCAAAGATCAACTTATTTTGACGATCAGGAATTATTTCCTTAAAAAATTTCTCAGGCTGGAAATTATCCATTAAGATTAATTTTTTAATTCTTAAAACTGACCAACAGCCTTTTTTAATGCAAAGCTTTTTATATGGATTAATAAATTCTTTTCTTAAGCCATCAACAAAGTAATCTTTTTTATTTTTTCCAAACAAAGCAGTTTCTCCTTTTGTGGAGTTTTTAATTTTTTGAACCCATCTGTAAGCGTCTTCTTTGCTTTCAAAAAGCTTTCTGTAATCAGGTTTATTATTTTCATCTACAATACAATAATATTCCTTTTTTAGTTTCATATTTTATTTTTGGAATTTTTATTTTTCTTTAAAAATATTTCAAATCACTATAATTATTTTAACTGTTTTTAATAACCTGTCAAGAAAAAAATTAAAAATATCAATAAATAAAAAACTTTTATAAAGGCTATTTTTAAAAAATAAACTATTAAAAACAACTAGAGTATATTTTTTTAAAGTAAAGTTGTTTTAAAAAACAGAAAGTTTTATTAAAACTTTCTGTTTTATTTTTCCGATTTTAAGTCGTGTTTTTCTTATTAGGAATGACAGCCTTAATTATTTCTTCAAAATTTAAATTTGGGTAAATAGTCTTTAATTCTTTGATATAATCAGCTAGAATAAATATTTTTATCCCAGAATACTCTTGCTTTAGAGAAATAAATCTTTGAATAATTAAGTCTTCAATCACTTTTCATCTCCTTTTGAATTGCTTCAAGGTTGATTATTTTTTGACCAACAAATAAGGCATCTTGTGCATCATAAACATTCTTTAAGATCCATTTTCCGTCTTTTATTCTAGCTTTGACGATTCCTTTCTTTAGACAATAATAAATATCACCAGAAGAATTTTTGCGAGGGTTTATTCGCCACCAGTCATGGTTTTTAGTCACTAGCTTTCTCCCTTATTTTAAGTTCAAAGCAAAATGGACAAAGTTTTTTTCCGTACCACTTAACAATAGCCTTTTCATCACAAATAGAACACCTATCTTCAATCATTGAAATACTTCTTCTTTTAGTTCTTTTTGAATGATAACTATCTACTCTATTTTCTAACTTGGTGAAGGGTTTTCCCAAAATAGTTTTATAATTTCTTCTATTGTGAGTTCTGGATGATTACGGTGATAATCAATGACATCAAATACAGCTTTTCTAAGTTGAGGCATGTTGTAAGTAATATTATGTTTTTCAAAATATTCTCTGACTATATCTATCGTCCACATAAAACCTCCTTATTTCTTCAATGAAACAAGTTAAAAGTAATAGATCTGAATTCAAAATAAATTTTCAACATCTTTTCTAATTTTCTATAAAACTCATTTTTAGCTTGTTTTAAATTAAACTTTTTTATTAAATAAACCTTGAATGAGTTTATATTCATTCCATTGTCATCTTTTATTGAAGATTTGTCAAGGAAATAATCTTTTATATTTTATTAGTATTATTTTATTGGTTCTAGTTTTGCTTTTTGGTT
>JAGYNP010000033.1 GCA_018399935.1 Candidatus Moraniibacteriota bacterium | reverse complement strand
GATAATTTTTTCTTTAACAAAAACCAACCGAGAGGTTGGTTTTTGGGTGGTTGGGGTTTTGAAAAAAGTATGAATAAGTTTGTTTATATTTTAGATAAAATTTAAAAATAGGAAATTAGTTTTTCAATTATAAATTAGTGTGGTATAATTGAATTGTCATGGAACTCATCTAGGGTTTTTACTTTAATTAGTTGTTATTTGTCTAAGAGATTTTTCTTAATCAATAAAAAGTTATTACATTACACAAATAACAATTGATTAGAGCCTTAAAAAAAGGTTTTGATAATAACATTAGATGAGTTAATGGATTTAACAAGATATTGTGGTGAAGGGGGTAGTGGTCCACGAGACAATTTTAAAAGAGCTATAGAATTACCTGGGAATAGATTTATTGTTCAAGAACATTGGGCGAATAGATTTTATTATGATTTTCGATTGGAAATAGTTGATAAAAATCAACAGGTTAGCACTTTGCATTCTTGGATAATTCCTAAAAATATTCCATTAGAAGCTGAGGTTCAGCATCTTGCAATTAAAATTGATAGTAAAAATTTGGATTTTTTAGATTTAGATAAAAAAAATATAGAAGGTCAATTTAAGATTTGGGATAAGGGTCGCTGGGGTTTAATGAAAGGCAGTATTGGAAGTGGATGGATATCTTTTAATTTATTTGGTGAAATTGTTAAAGCTCGTTATGTTATGCAGAAGAGAGAATTTGACGAAGGGTTGAAAGTTCAAGATTTAAGGCAGGGGTTGTTGAATTTGCAAGAAGTAAAGGATTATTGGTTAATTTGGAAGGTTTTTGGGTGGGGGTAGATTTTTTAATAGGCTTAGAATAACAGGTGTGGTAGAGTTTTGAGATAAGTAGAAAATAAAAAGAAAAACTTCTCCAACATTTCTTTAAAAAAGGGAAGATGAATTGTAAATCAGGGCTCAATTTAAATTTAAAGTTTTTTAAAAAAATGAAAAAAGAATCAGATAGAAGAAATAAAAAAAAATCTGAAAAGAATAAGGAGCAGGAAAAGAAAAAGAATTTGATTAATTCTGATATTAAAAAAAATATTGTAGCTATTTTATTGATAGTTTTTTCGTTGTTGTTTTTATTGAGTTTAATTAATCAAGCTGGAATAGTTGGAGATTATGTTAACAAGGGTTTAGGTTTAATTTTTGGTTGGAGTAAATTTTTGTTGCCAGTACTTTTGTTAGTTTTGGGTTTTGTCTATTTTAGGCGATATGATAAATATCGTTATTACTTAACTACTACTGGGTCGATAATTTTTTTGGTCTTTAGTGCTACTATTTTGCACAGTTTCTATAAACTGGAAAATATGAGAGAAATGGCGGAAATTGGTGATGGTGGAGGGTTGGTGGGTTTTGGGATAGCTTTTGTTTTAGTTAAATATACAGGTCTTTTAGCAGCTTTTGTTTTGTCGGGAGGATTTCTTTTAATTGGATTAATTCTAACTTTTAATTTTCCTTTAACTAAAATTTTTAGAAAATTTGGAATTAATTATTTTAATTTTTTAAGTAGAATAAAAAGTATTAATATTATTAAAAAAAGTAAAGAATCAATTAAAAAAGAAGACTTGGTTAATATCAAAGAAAATAGTATTAAATTTTCTGATGATAAAGATGAATTTGATAATAATGACAATAATA
Source organism: Candidatus Moraniibacteriota bacterium (assembly GCA_018399935.1). Lineage (GTDB taxonomy): Bacteria > Patescibacteriota > Minisyncoccia > Moranbacterales > DUUL01 > UBA2773. Next base: position 6,271 of record JAGYNP010000033.1, on the reverse strand, counting down.
TTGAAAAACAAGATAATTCTATTAAATTTCAATCTTTTAATAAAAATGCAAATAAAAAAAATAAATTTACTAAAAAAATTGGTAATTGGCGTTTACCGCCTTTAAGTCTTTTAAAAGAACCTCAGAAAAGAAAAGATCCTAAAAATTTAGAGTCTAAAGCAGAAATGATTGTTAAAACTTTGGCTGATTTTGGTATAAATGTTTATTTCAAAGGTTATAATGTTGGACCTTCTATGGTTCAATATACTTTTGAGCCGAGTAAAGGTGTTAGGTTAAGTAAGATTGTTTCTTTGCAAAATAATTTAGCAATGGCTTTAGCAACTTCTTCGATTAGAATAGAGGCTCCTATCCCTGGAAAATCTTTAATTGGAGTGGAGTTGCCATTACCGCAAGAGTTTAAAGGAGAAGTTAGAATAAAATCAGTTTTGGAAAGTGTTGATTTTCAGGAAAGTTTATCCAATTTAACAATTGCTCTAGGACAAGATGTTTATGGTGATTTTGTGTTAGCTGATATTAAAAAAATGCCCCATTTAATGGTGGCTGGTGCAACTAATACTGGCAAAAGCGTTTGTATCAACACAATTCTAGCTAGCTTGCTTTATCAAAATTCTCCAGAATATCTTAAATTACTCTTGATTGATCCTAAAAGAGTTGAATTAAATTACTATAATGAAATTCCTCATTTAGCTAGTCCTGTAATTGTTGACCCAACTAAAGTGGTTCGATCTTTACAATGGGCTGTTAATGAAATGGAAAAGCGTTATGAACTTTTGGAGGAAGCTAAAGTTAGAGATATTGATTCTTATAACAAGAAAGTTCAAAAAGGAAGTAAGAGAAAAGTTGAAGATGAAGAAACTGGAAAAATGATTTATGAAGATTTGGAAATTATGCCTTATATAGTAGTAGTTATTGATGAGTTAAATGATTTAATGATGGCTTATGGTAAGGAAATTGAGGCTTTAATTGTTAGATTAGTTCAAAAAGCTCGAGCGGTTGGAATACATATGATTGTTTCTACTCAAAAACCAACAGTAGAAGTTATAACTGGTTTAATGAAAGCTAATATTACAACAAGGATTGCTTTGAAAGTTGCTACGCAAGTTGATTCAAGGACTATTTTAGATAAATCAGGAGCGGAAAGTTTATTGGGCAATGGGGATATGTTACTTTCTGATAGTGGAGCTGATAAGATGAAAAGAATTCAAGGAGCTTATATTTCTGACGAAGAAACGGCTGATTTGGTTGAATGTATTAAAAAAGAAGCAGGTAAAAATAAAATTGAAAACGAAGAAGATTCAACTTCTGAATCGCTCAATGAGTTTTTAGAAAAAGCGGGAGGAACTCAAACTTCTTTAGTCTCAGGTTTTAATAATGATAGAGATAAAATAGATGAACTTTTTGAAGAAGCTAAGCAATTAGCTATTAGCTCCAATGGATTATCGGCTTCATTTTTGCAAACTAGAATGAGGATTGGATTTCAAAGAGCTACTCGGATTATTGATGATTTAGAGAGAGAGGGAATTTTAGGACCTAAAAATGGTGCTAAACCAAGAGAATTATTGATAGGAAAAGAGGAAGAAGATTAATCTTAATATTTTTATAAATTTGTTTTTTTAAGCTAGGAAGTGTTTCGTTTTTTCTTTTTTTTGATTAGGAATTATAGTTGATGTTAAATCTTTTTTAAGATTTGTAGTTATAGTTTTTTATAAAAATTCTTTGAGGAAAATTCAAAGGATCTGTTTGTCAAGTTAATTAAATATTAATTTTACTAATATGTTACTAGGTGGTTTGCAAAAATTGACTCTAATTGATTATCCTGGAAAAGTAGCTGCAACTGTTTTTACTGTCGGTTGTAATTTTCGTTGCCCGTTTTGTCATAATCCTGAATTAGTTGAGGGACCTGGTTCTTTTTCAGAAGAAGAATTTTTTCAATTTTTAAAAAAAAGACAAGGAAAGTTAGAGGGAATTTGTATAACAGGAGGAGAACCTACTATTCAGAAGGATATTTTAGGTTTTATGTCTAAAATTAAAAAAATGGGTTTTTTGGTTAAATTAGATACTAATGGTTCTCAGCCAAATGTTTTAAAACAAGCTTTAGATAGAGGAGTAGTTGATTTTATAGCAATGGATATTAAAAATTCTTTAGAAAAATACAATAAAACCAATGGAGTTAAAACTGATTTAAATAAAATTAAATTAAGTGTTAATTTGATTAAAAATTCAAAAAAACCTTATGAATTTAGAACAACTGTAGTTCCTAGTTTGCATAAACTTGAGGATTTTGATAAAATTGGAATATGGCTAAAAGGCTCAGAAAATTATGCTTTACAGGAATTTAGAAATGAGGGTAAAATATTGGATGATAATTTTGGTGAAAAAATTAAGAATGAAAAAAGTTTGGATTTAAAAGAGGTTAAAAAAATAATGAAAAAATATTTTAAAAAGGTAATTATTAAATAACCTGGTTAAATAATATTTTAAGTAAAACTAGGAATGATTTAACGTTTGCTAGTAGGCAGGCGGGTCAAAAGTCCAATTAAATAGCATTCCAAACTTCGTTTAAAATAATTTAACAAGCTAAGAAAATGAATAAAATTTATATAAAATTGGAAAATAAAAACACTTCTAAAATTATTGATGGAAGTTTAAAAAGAGGAAAAGATTATGTCATTTTTGTTAATGAGAATTTTAATGTTAGAAATAATTTAAGAGAATTAGTCGAAGAATTAAATTATCAATTAAAAAAAGATGGAAGGGAAAGTTTAGATTATAGAAATAGGAAATTAGAGAAAGAATTAATGCGACTGCAATTAAACAGAGTTGTTGATATAATAATTGATTAATGAGAATTTATATAAAAGTTAATCCGAAAAGTAGTCAACAGAAAATTAAAAAATTGGAGAATGGAAATTACAAGGTTTGGTTAAAAGCTGTTCCAGAGAAAGGTCTAGCCAATCGAGAATTGATTGAATTTTTGGCTAAATATTTTAAGATTAGTAAATCTGAAATTAAGATAGTTGGAGGAAAGACGAGTAGTAGGAAGATTGTTGATGTTGGAGGAAAACTCTAAAATCTAAACTCTAAATTCTAAACAAATTCAAAATTAAAAATTAAAAATCTCAAACAAGAGAAAAGTTCTCAAAACTCAAGTTTTGAATTTGGAAAATTAGAATTTTGAAATTGTTTAGAATTTAGAATTTAGTGCTTAGGATTTTTGAAAACCCCCTCAATCCCCCTTTAAAAAAGGGGGAGGATCAGTTGATTGTAGTTTTGGGTGAAATTGGCTTGTTTTTAAACTAAATTATAAAATGAAAATAAATTTTTTTAGAAAAAATAAAGAGTCTTTTTTATTGATGGGGATTTTGTCGATGGTTTTTTTGGGGTTTTCTAGTGTTTCGGCTGAGAGTTACGATGTTTATGTTGATGTTGATTATGATAAAAGTGAAGAAGACGGAAGTGATGACAAGCCTTATAAAACAATTGTCAAAGCTATAGAGCAGGCTGAAGAGGGGGATGAAATTTATATTAAAGAAGGTGAATATGAAGAAAATTTTACTATTGATAAAGAACTTTCTTTTTTTGGGGAAGATTTAGAAGAAGTTGAAATTGAAGGTGAGATAAAAATAATTAATAATTTTGAAGCCCAGGATTTCGTTTTAGAAGGAAATATTGTAGTCGAAAATGGAGCTGATATCGAAATTAATAATTTAATAATTAAAGAAGCTGACAAAATTGGTATTGAGGCTTTTGGTAATAGTGGGGATGTTATTATAAAAAATTCTGTTATTAAAAAATCGGGAACTAAGGGAGTCTATGTTCAACAAGATCGAGAAATTGTAATTTCTGGTTGTAGTATTTATGGTAATCAAGAAGATGGGATTGATTTAAGGGAAAATGTGGATGGGATAATTAGTGGGAATAACATTTATGAAAATGGCAAAAATGGAATCAGATTTGTTGTAGCTGATTCTGAGCTGGAAATTAAAAATAATTCAATTAAAAATAATGGGGATAGTGGAATTATGGCTAAATCAATTGCTGAGTCTGATGCTGAGGGGTTAATTACGGTATTTAATAATACTTCAATCGCTAACGATTATGGTTTTAGTTGTGATTTTTCTCAAAATAAAGTTGAAACTAGTTATTGGAAAAAATCAATCAAGGTTGACAATAATAATTTTAAAAATAATGATGAGAATGAAATTAATAAAGAATGTGATTTAATTCAACCAACTCAAGCGGCTTTAAAAAAAAAGCAAGAAGAAGCTAGAAAAAAAGAAATGGAAGAAAATCAGAAGAAAAAAGAAGAGCAAATTGCGATGATGGAGCAAAACAAAGAGAGAACTATTGAGGAAAATAAGACTCAATTAAATCAACTAGTTGAAGCTAAAAGTCAACTTCAAATAGAAGTTGAAGAGCAAAGAAAAAAAATTGAAAAAAGAGGCTGGCTGGTGTCTTTTTTGATTGGACCTAATTATGGAGCGATTAATAAAATAAAAGAAGTGGCGCCTGGTTTTGGTGAAAATTTGAGTCAATTTGATGATTTGGATAGAAAACTAATTGACTCTGAAAATCAAAAAATCGCTCAGCAAGAAATGGAAGATGTTATTAATTATGTCGAGGAGGTTAATACTTTAGTTGTAAAAAGAGATAGTAGGTTTAGTTTATTCGGGTGGCTGTTTGGGTTGTTTGGATAGAGTGAGCGGTTGAATTATTAAAGGGTTAAATAGCTAAATTGTTAAATTGTTGAATTGTTGAGATCTCTCGACTTCGTTCCACTTCTCTCAGGGTGACGGCATAGGAGGGCTTTGAAATAAGTGGAGATATTTTGACACTTCGACTGGCTTAGTGTGAACAAGCTCCCGCTAACGCTAAAGCTATGGCAGGGCAGGTAGGATGACAGCTGTGGGAGATTCTTTGACTTTTAGGTTCTGAATTTTGAACTTTGGTGATTGAGATTTGTTTAGGGTTTAGGATCTAGGATTTTCGAAAACCCTCTCAATCCTCCTTTGGAAAAGGGGGAGGATCAGTCGATTAGAGTTTTTTTGGTTTATTTTTAATAATTAATTTTAATATATGGAATTGATAAATTATTTAAAAGAATTTCAATTGATGGGGAACAACGGTTGGGAATATGGGCAAGCATTTTTATGGTTTGTTGGGTTGATGTTTATTTTTAAAGTTTTTAAAGTAGTTATTTTGGCTCGTTTAAAACAACTGTCAAAAAAAACGGAAAGTGATGTTGATGATTTTGCTATTAGAATGGTTAATGAATTAAAACCTCCTTTCTATTTAGTAATTGCTTTTTATATTGCTATTCGCCCTTTAGATTTAAATGAGTTGTTTGGAAAAATAGTTTTTGGATTATTTATTGTAATTTTAGTGTTGCAAGCTATTTTAACAGCACAGAAGATTATTGACTATATTTTGGAAAGAAAAATTCTTAAAAATATTGAAGATGTAGAAGATGCTCAAAATAAAAGAGCTGTTATTAAATTATTGAGTCAAATTGTTAAGGTTATTTTGTGGGCAATTGGAATTTTAATGGTGCTTTCTAATTTAGGGGTGGATGTTACTTCTTTGGTGGCTGGGCTAGGAGTTGGAGGTATTGCGGTAGCTTTTGCTTTACAGGGAGTTTTGGGGGACTTGTTTGCTTCTTTCTCAATTTTTATAGATCAGCCTTTTAAAGTGGGTGACTATGTTCAAGCTGGAACAGAATCAGGAACAATAAAAAAAGTTGGAATGAAAACTAGTCGAATTCAAACTTTAAATGGGGAAGAATTAGTAGTTCCAAATACTGATATTGGTTCAGCTCGGGTGAGAAATTTCAGTCGGATGGAAAAGAGGAGAGTTGAGTATAATATTGGGGTTGTTTATGGGACAAGTAGCGAAAAACTCAAAGAGATTCCAGAGATGATAAAGAAAATAGTGGAAAAAGAGAAAGACGCCTCTTTTAGTCGAGTGAGGTTTACGACTTTTGGTGACTCTTCTTTGATTTTTGAAGTCTTATATCACATTAATAAGTCTGATTATGATTTATTTTTAGAAGTTCAAGAAAAAATAAATCTAGGTATTTATGAAGAATTTGAAAAAAATAGAATAGAATTTGCTTTTCCAACACAGACTGTGTGGATTAATAAATAAATTAAATTATTAAAATCTTTCAGACTATTATTTCAAATTTCAAATTGTTTTATCCTAAGTCTGTTGAGGGATTTCAGAGATTCTTTGGCAGAATTAGAATGATAGTTGGGAGGGTTTTTTCTATTGT
>JAGYNP010000032.1 GCA_018399935.1 Candidatus Moraniibacteriota bacterium | reverse complement strand
CAATTAAATTTTCTAAAGTTTTAATATTTCGACCTTCTCTTCCAATAATTCTCCCTTTTACCTCATCGCTAGGAATACTTAAGTTGGTTGTCGTTGTGTCAACTGCCTGAGAACCCGCATAACGTTGCATCACTTCCACCATAATATTTTTAGCCTCTTCTTCTATTTGTTCTTTTTTTGATTTTTCTAAATTAGAAATCGCCTTAACTAAATCATCTTTATTTTCTTTTTCGGCTATTTTTAACAATTCTTTTTTAGCTTCTTCTTTTTTAAGTTTGGCAATTTTTTCTAGTTGTTTTTCTTTTTCTTTTTTAATTGCTAAAATTTCTTCCCTTATATTACTTATTTCTTGAGCTTTTTTTTGAATATGATTTTTCTCTTTTTTTAATTGAGAACTCTTATTTTTAGCTTGCTTCTCTTTTTCATCTAAACGACGCTCTGCTTGTCGTAAATCATCTCTAATTTGTTTTTCTTCTTTTTTGACATCTTCTAAACTTTTAACTGCCTTGTCTTTGGCATCTAAAAGAATTTCTCTGGCTTTAACTTTAGCTTCTTCAATTTTCTTCTCTACTTTTGCTTCAGTTGTATCAAGTTGATAACGAGCATAAAATTTTCTAGCTACGAAACCAGAACCTATTCCAAAAGCAAAAGTTAAAGATCCGATTAATAAAGGACTCATATCTTTTACTAAACCAAAAATCTCAAAAAGAAGTTTGTCTAAAATTTTCTAAACTATTTTATTTATTCCAAAATCCTTACTTGTGAAATTACTTTAAAACACTATTTTATTACAAAAAATTATTATTAAAAGAAAACTATTTAGATTAAAATTAACTAATGTTAATTCAAATCTGTTTTCTACAACTTTAACTATCAAAACAAGTAAGTTTGAAAGATTTAACCAAAATTATAATTTTATCCATTTCCGCTAAAACTTCAACAGAAGATATAACGGAAAAAGTGCTTATGAGTAATCCTATTATCTGAAAACATTAAATTTCTTTTTGTGATAGTCGGTTTTTAAAAATTATTTTTAAAAAACCTTAATTTTAATCCTAGCACACAGACCAGGTTTGAATAAGGTCAAAACACATAACTATTTTTTAGTTTCTATGCTTTTTTCTTTATTCTTATTTTCCTTAGTTAAATTATCATTTTTTAATGGTTCTCCTAACTCCCGATAAACTGTCCCCAAAACTCCATTAATAAACTTACCAGAACTTCCTCCTCCATAAGCTTTAGCTAACTCAATTGCCTCATTAATAGCTACTTTAGGAGGTACTTCTTCGTAATTTCCAAACATTAATTCATAAACTCCTAATCTTAAAACGTTTCTATCTACAATAGTAATTTGAGCCAATGGCCATTCAGGAGCACATTTTTCTATAATTGGATTAATGATCTCTTGCTTTTTTAAGATACCTTTAATTAGTTGTTCAATAAAATCATCCCCTTTTAGCTTAGGAGCAAACTCTTTTATGTTATCAAGAACTATTTCTTCTATATTTCTTTTTTTATCACTATAAAAGTCCCATTCATACAAACTTTTTAAAACTATCGATCTGGCCAAATGACGACTTCCCATTTATTTAGTTTTATTTTTTAAATTTTTTCCAGTTACAACCTGTTTTCCTTTATAAAAACCACAATGAGAACAAACTTTATGTGGCATTGTAGGCATATTACAATTAGAACACTTAATTGTTTGTTGAATTTTCAATTTTTTTTGTCCACCTCTTCTTCTGTCTCGACGACTTTTATTTTGTCGTTGTTTTGGTACTGCCATAATTTTAAATATTTTCAAACATTATTCCACAAAAAAACTTACTCTGAAATATTTGAAAACTTTTTTCTTAATAATAACAAACTGCCCTTTAAATTTAAAAATTTATAAAAATCTTCTAGAACAATTCATAATATAACAGAAAAAACTTTTCTACACAATAGTTTTATTGAAAATTACTTATATCTTAAAGCTTCTAATGCATTTAACTTGGCAGCTCTTTTAGCTGGATAAAAGCCAGTGGCCAAACCTACTATGGTTGAAAAAATTACAATGAAAATAATAAACCAAGTCGGAAAATAAAACAATTCCACTATTAGTCCACCAAAATTTTTAGCTAACATATTAACAGCAAAGTTCAAAACTTGACTAAGCAAGAAACCAATTAATAAACCACCACTTCCTCCCATAAAACCAATTATCATTGACTCCATTAAAAACATTTTCCAAATATCAATTTTAGCCGCACCCAAAGCTTTCATGGTTCCAATTTCTTGAGTTCTTTCTAATAAAGCAATTGTCATAGTGTTAAACATTCCAATAGCACTTACAATTAAAGCTACTGCTCCAAATAAGACCAACATTATATTAACAATATTAAAAACTTGCTTAGCTTGTTCAACTAATTCAGAAATTGATCCAACAAAAAAACCTTTTTCGATTATGGCGTTCTTGGCTACTGACACTTTGTCGTTAGAAACAGCTTTAACTTTTATTTTACTAAATTGTTCAATTTTTATCTTATTTTTTATACTTTGCAAAGGAACATAGACAATAGCTTCACTAGAATCTTTTAAAATACCTTTTACTCGATATTCTTTTTCTATTAAATTATCTGAGGACTCTAAATCAACATCTTTTTTTATAAAAAGAATAATTTTTTGATTTAAACCATTATCACTATCCATTCCCAAAAGTTTTAAAATTGATTTAGAAATAATTATTCCATCTCCGTTATCAGAAAAAATCTCTCCTTTTTCTAATTTAATTCCATCTAGATCAAAATAACCTGCATCAACTAAATTCAAATTTACATCCGAGGAAAGAATCCCTTTTTCAGCCCTAACCTGACGAGAAACCATTGGAAAAGCATTCTCTATTTCTGGAATATTACGAATGCCCTCTAATCCCTCTGGGTTTAATTTGATATTTTCATTTTTTTCTGTTACATCCAAAGCCAATAAGGCACTTTCGGTAGCAATACTTTCAATTATTAATTTTTGCATACCATACCCAAGAGCTACTAAGAAAAAAATTGTTCCAATTCCTACGCTAATTCCTAAAATCGTTAAAAAAGTTCTCAACCGATTATTTTTAAATGATCGGGAAGATATTCTAAAAACATCAAGACTCAACATTAACTTAAATTAATTATTAAAAATATAATTCAAAAAAAATCACCCTAAAATCAATCTTAATAATGAAATTATTAATCATCCTCTAAACCATAACTTATTATTTGAATTAAATCTATAAATTCAATTACTGTATTAACTATTCTAGAGTCAAAACCAGCACCACCATCTTCTAAAGAAAGATCTAATAATTTTTTAAATTCTTTGTTTTTAAGCTCTTTATTAAATTTTTTCATCAAGAATTCAGTAGCTTTATTTAAACTATTTTGATCAATTTTGTAATTCTTAATTTCAAAAATAGTTTTTAAAATTAAAAATGCTTTAGTTTTTGAGTCTTGCTCCTTAGAAACACTTGTAGAAACATTTATTAGAGATTCTATTTCTTGACTAAACTTCTTAGCGCTCCTAAAATCTAAGCCCACACCACCATCCTCTTGTGATTTATCTAAAATTGCAAACAACTCTTCAGAATTAATTTTTTTAGATAATCTATTTTTAATTTTTTGTTCCATTGTAGCTATTTGACTTTCTTGAAAATTTGTAGTCAGTTTTTCAACTAAATGCTTAGCTTTGTAAGGTTCTAATAACATTTGAATTTGTTTCTTGGAAAGACCTTTGAAATGATTGATAAATTTATCAAAAACTGAAACCTCTTTCTCCTTACTTTCTTTTTTAATATTGCCCTCTTTGTCTTTTATTTCAATTTTAGTAATCTCACCATCTTTCATATAAATAATCCTATTACCCCAACTTGTATGTTCTGGATTATGAGTAACCATAACAACCGTCTTCCCTTCTTGTGAATTTAAATTATTTAAAATTTCCATCACATTATTAGAAGAAACTGAATCCAAATTTCCTACTGGTTCATCAGCTAATACAATTTGAGGATCATTAATAATAGAACGAGCAATTCCGATTCTTTGTTGCTGTCCTCCTGATAATTCTGAAGGAACTTTTTTAGCATGTTTAGAAATTCCTAATTTATTCAACATTTCCATCGATCTTTGATCTCGAACTTTTTTTCCTTTATTGATAAAAATTTGTGGCAAAGAAACATTATCTAAAACATTTAAAGTTGAAATCAAATTATAAGCTTGAAAAATCATTCCTATTTCTTTTCTGTGATATTCTACTCGCTCTTTTTCTTTTAATTTCAATAGATTTTTATCTTTTACTAAAACCGAACCAGACTCTGGTAATTCTAAACCAGCTACAATATTCAAAAGACTTGATTTACCACAACCAGAAGGTCCTAAAATTATAGCAAAATCCCCTTCTTCAATATCCACCGTCACTGCATGGAGAGCTTGAAAAGCATTAGATTGACCTAAGTTATAAGTCAAATTTAAATCTTTTAATTCTATTATTTTTTTAGACATTTTTTTATTTTTTTTATTTTACGAAGCTAATCAGCATTGTAACATTTTTTTTAAAAAAGACAATATGTTTTTATAGTTTACAGACAACTTTTTAAAGATTATAATTTAAAAAACTCAATAAATAACACTAAGAAATGACTTATTTGAAAAAAAGTTTACCCTTTACAAAATGGGGAGTGTTTTTTTTAATAATTTTAATTCCTTTTAATTTTGCTTTAAATCCATCTTCAAAAATTGACTTAGCCATTGTTAGAATTATTATTCCTATTGTTTTTTTAGTTTGGTTTTTGGAAAGTCTTTGGAAAAAAAATTTAATTTTAGACACAAGATTAAGAGCTTGGTTATTACTTTTTATTTTTGGCTTTTCTATTTGTTCTTTGTTATGGGCTACTAATTACCCTAAAGCTTATCGAAAAGTTTTATTTTTGGGATCAATTTTACCAATTTATTGGGTTTTCTTTGTTTTTTTTAAAAATAGATTTAACTTAAAATTATTTTTAAAATTATTTTTTGTAACTGTTTTTATTTCAGCTTTATTAGGTCTAAATCAATTCTTATCTCAATTTATTTTTGGAATCGATTTTATTATTAAAACTCAATCAAAAATAACACCTTTTTTTTTAGGAAAAAATTTTTCTGAAATAGTTCTTCTTTATAATAGTTGGCTAGTTAATATCAACGGAAAAACTTTATTCAGAGCAATTGGTTTATTTCCTGACCCTCATCTATTCAGCTTGTTTTTAAACATCTCTTTACCAGTTGGTTGGTTTTTATTTTTTAAAGAAAAAAAATATTTCTATTTAATAGGTTCTTTTGTCATTTTAATTGCAAGTTTATTAACTTTCTCTAGAGCTGGTTATTTAAGTTTAATAATAACATTCCTAATTATTTGGTTAAATTTTTTAAAAACAAACAACATTTGTTCCAAGCAACAAAAATCAAATCAGACAAAATTACCTCAAAATAATTTTGTTGCTATAAAAAATATTTTATTATTAATTCTAATTGTTGGTTTTTTAATTATTCCAAATCCAATTAATCAAAGATTTTATTCAATCTTAAATTTCAAAGATGGATCAATTAAAGAAAGACTGGATTTATGGAAGACTGGATTTAAAATTACTAAAAATAATTTTTGGACTGGAGTGGGAATTGGAAATTTATCTGAAATAATAGAACCGCTATCCAATCAAAGAACCCCTATTTACGCTCATAATCTATTTCTAGACTTCTCTTCGGAATTAGGTTTTTTTGGAGGACTTGCTGTTTTAATAATTATAATTTCTCCCATTCTTACTTATTTCATAAAACCTACTCAGAAAAACTTTTTTTTGATGTTAATTTTTACTATTATTCTTATTCAATCCCTTTTTGAAACTCCATTTTACTCTATTCAATTACTCCCATTAATATTAGCCTT
>JAGYNP010000031.1 GCA_018399935.1 Candidatus Moraniibacteriota bacterium | reverse complement strand
TTTTTTTATTTTTAAAGATTTCTAATTTAGTAAAGTGGAAGAGCTTAAATTTTATTTTCAAAATAAAGTTTTATTGACTTTTAAGCCTATTCAGATTATAATGGATAAGTAATAAGGATTACTTTTAAATACTTTTTCTGCTATAAGATTATAATTTTTTGTGATAAAATAGTGTTTAAAAGTAATTCTTTAAGTCGTTAAAAATTCGGGTTTTAGTAAGATCTTCATTATTCGCTTGGGTGGATTTGTCTACCTAATTTGAAGATGGAGAGAAAAAAATTCTTCTGTTTTTGTTTTGAAAAATTTTTTTTATAAACTTTGCTAACTCCCGGATTTTTGACGATTTTTTTTATGAAAATTTTTTTAAATTTTAACAACGAGTTGATTGTATTTTGCTTTAATTATTATTTTTTTATTTTGATTAAAATAAACGCCTCAATCAATAATTGAGGCGTTTAAAATAGTCTTCTTGTTGATTTTTTTTAAAAATAATGTAATATAAGAATAGTTTTAGCTAAATAATATAAAAGTGTCATTATGTTAAGAACAAATACTTGTGGTGAATTGAATAAAAAAAAAATTGATCAATCAGTGGAGTTAGCTGGTTGGGTACATAGTCGGAGAGATCATGGTGGTATTATTTTCGTTGATTTGAGAGATAGATATGGCTTGACTCAGATTAAATTTATTCCAGAAAATGAAAATATTTTTAAGGAAGCGGATTTGTTGAGAAATGAATGGGTTATTCGAGTTAAGGGAAAAGTTTTGGCTCGACCAGAAGAAATGGTTAATAGCAAAATCAAAACTGGAGAAATTGAAGTTTTGGTTGAAGGCTTAAATATTTTAAATAAATCCAAAACTCCTCCTTTTATTTTAAACGATGAAAAGAATGAAGAAGCCAATGAAAACATTCGTTTGAAATATCGATATGTTGATTTACGTCGTCCTAAAATGCAAAAAATGCTGAAAATTAGAGACGAGATGATCAGGGATATTAGGCAATATTTTTACAACAAAGATTTTAGAGAAGTTCAAACTCCAATTTTGACTAGTTCCAGTCCGGAGGGAGCTCGAGATTTTATCGTCCCTTCTCGAATTTATCCAAGTAAGTTTTATGCTTTACCTCAAGCTCCTCAACAATTCAAACAACTTTTGATGGTGGGTGGAGTGGATCGATATTTTCAAATTGCCCCTTGTTTTCGGGATGAAGATTCTAGAATGGATCGTCATTATGGTGAGTTTTATCAATTGGATATGGAAATGAGTTTTGTTGAACAAAAAGACATTTTCGAAATTATGGAGCCTTTGATGATTGATTTAACGGAAAAGTATAGTGATAAAAAGGTAATTGAGAAACCTTTTCCAAAAATTCCTTATATAGAAGCAATGAATAAATATGGGACTGATAAGCCTGATTTGAGGTTCGGTTTGGAAATTGTCTCAATAAGTAATTTAGTAAAAGGTTGCGAATTTAAAGTTTTTGCTGAAATGACTGAGAAAGAAAATCACGTAGTGCATGCCTTGAAAATTGACAGAGGCGGAAAAAAATTCAGTCGAAAAGATATTAACGAATTGACTCAATTAGCTATTGACTCTGGAGCTAAAGGCTTGGCTTATATTATTGTCAAAGACGACGGTTCTTTGCAATCTCCAATTGTTAAATTTTTAGGAAAAGCTTTGGCTGAAAAAATTATTGAAAAAGTTGAAGCACAAAAAGGGGATATTGTCTTTTTTGGAGCTGATAATTGGGAAATAGTTTGCGTAGCTTTGGGAGTAGTCAGAGATGAATGTGGAAAAAGATTAGGACTGAAGGATAATAAAAAAGCTTCTTGGCTTTGGGTAACTGATTTTCCAATGTATGCTATGTCAGAAATTGAAGAAGGCAGAATTGACTTTAGTCATAATCCTTTTTCAATGCCTCAGGGTGGCTTAAGATCTTTAGAAAAAGAAAAGCCACTTGAAATTTTAGCTCATCAATTTGATTTAGTTTGCAATGGTTTTGAATTAACTAGTGGGGCAATTAGAAATCATGATCCAAAAATTATGTACAAAGCTTTTGAAATTGCTGGTTATTCCAAGGAACAAGTCGAGGAAAAATTTGGTCACATGTTGAAAGCTTTTAAATATGGAGCTCCTCCTCACGGAGGCAATGCCCCTGGAATTGATCGTTTAATGATGGTTATTAACGATTGGAATTCTATCAGAGATATCTATGCATTTCCCAAAGACGGTAAAGGTCGAGATGTTATGATGGACGCTCCTGGAAAAATCGACAAAAAGCAATTAGATGATTTAGAGATAGAAATTAAGGCAGAATAGTTGAGATTATTGAGATTTAAGAATTACGATTTACGATAAAAATCTCCCTACGGGGAGATTTTTATTACAGTAAACAGTTTTATTAAATTATAATTGGAATATATATTTTTTATTTCCAACAGCTCGAATTGATTGAAGTTTGATTGTTTGAGAAAGTGTTGTTTTGAAAAATATTTTGGGGACTTATTTTATTGAAATAAGGAGGCTTAATCTCTAAAGCTGAATCAATGAAACAATCAATTCCAAATTCTTTATTTTTGGAAAAAGAATTATTTTTAAATCTTACTTTAGAAGTCTCTCCTAAAGGAGCTTTTAATTTTATTCCACTGAGATTATTATTTTGAATTAAGGAATTTTCAATAGTCAAATTAATGTTTTCCAAATTAGTTTCAATGCCATTTTTTTGATTATCAGAAATTTGGCTGTCTATTATTGAAGAATTTGTATTTGAACTAAGAATAATTCCATTTCCCGAATTTTTTCTAATTTGACTATTTTTTATTAAAAACGAACCTTGTTGAAAATAAAAACCTTGTTTGTTTCCAGAAATTTCTGAATCAATAATTTTTAATTGAGGGTTTTCTTGTGGTTCTGATTGCTCTTTATTATAAATTCCATATTGAGTGGCATCTTCTATTTTGCAGTCACTAAGGGTGATTGATTTAACATCTTTCGGGATGTGAATCCCGTATTTTCCACCCTTAATTGTAAAGCCTTTGATAATATTATTTCCGTTTAAAATGAGAGTTTCATTTTCTAAAGAGCTGTTTAAAATATAAGTTTCTGGCCAGGGAGCGAGAAGATTGATATTTTTTGGTATTTTTAAATTTCCTAAATAATTTCCTGGTTTAACATAAATATTTTTAACTCCAGAATTTTCGGAAATAAAATTCAAAGCTTCGGAAATTTCTTTGAAAGGTTCAGTTGGAGAGCCTTCAGTTTTTCTTGATTTAGAATTTTGATTAACAAAAAGATCTTGGCTGATTTTATAATCATTTAGACAATTATTTAGACCAATCTGAATGATTTTTTCATTGATAAATTGACTGATAGAAAAAATAGCAATAAAACTTACTGTTCCTAGCAAAAATAAATTAAAAGTTCCAATTTTTTCTTCTTTAACTTTTAGCTTTTCTCTTATTTTTTTTATCATTTTTTAAAAAGATAATTAATTTATTTTTGATTTCTTTTTAATTAAATCCAATTATGAAATTTAATATGAGTTCGATTAATATTATCATCTTATCATTATTTTCTAAAATTTTAAACTGTTTATAATTTTTAAGATAAAACTTACTTGGTATTTTGCAAATCAAATATTATTTTTAATCTTTTAATTAAATACTTTTCAAAAAATAAAGAAGAGTTTGTATTTAGAAAAAAATACTCAGTTTTTTAAATAAGCAAACTTAATTTGAAATAAACCAAAAATTTATTAATATTTAATACTGGTTTCTTCTTTCTTGACTATTAGAAAAAAATTATTTAAAATGAGTTAGTATTAGCAGATTAAGAGTTAGTTTGCTAAAACAATCTCGAAATAGGATTTTAAAAAAATCCTGATTTAAAAATTAAAATAATAAAAATGGCTAAAGAAGTTAAATTTGATGAATTGGCTCGAGTAGAAATTATGGAGGGAATTAATAAAGTAGCTGATACTGTTAAAGTAACGTTAGGACCCAAAGGCCGAAACGTAATTTTAGAAAAAGGTTTTGGTGCACCGATAATTACTAATGATGGAGTTAGTATTGCTAAAGAGATTGAACTTGAAGACAAATATGAAAATATTGGAGCGGAGATGGCTAAAGAAGTCGCCAACAGAACTAATGAAATGGCAGGAGATGGAACGACTACTGCTTCAATTTTGGTTCAAGCGGTAGCTAAGAAAGGAGCTAAAATGGTTTCCAAAGGAGTTAATGTGGTAGATTTCAAAAACGCCTTATTAAAATACACTGATAAAATTGTTAAAAATATTCAAAGTGAAGATACTTCCTATCAAATAGTTGGGAATTCTATTGAACAAGTGGCGACAATTTCTGCTCAAGATTCAGAAATTGGAAAAATGATAGCTAAGGTTATTAAAGAGATTGGTAAAGATGGAGTTATTAATGTTCAAGATTCCCAAACCTTTGGTTTGGAGAATGAAATAGTCAAAGGGATGAATTTTGATAGAGGTTATATTTCTCCTTATATGGTAACAAATTCAGAAAAGATGGAAGCGGAATTAAAAAATCCCTACATCTTAATAACTGACAAAAAAATATCAGCTGGATCTGATATTCTGCCAATTTTAGAAAAAATTTCTCAAAGTGGTTGCAAAGAATTGGTTTTAATAGCCGATGATGTTGATGGAGAAGCTTTAACAACTTTAGTCGTTAATAAATTAAGAGGAACTTTGAATGTTTTGGCTATAAAAGCACCTAGTTTTGGTGATAATCAAAAAGGAATGTTAGAGGATATCGCTATTTTAACAGGTGGAAAAGTCATTACAGAGGAGACTGGAATGAAATTAGAAGAAACTGAATTAAATGATTTAGGGAAAGCTATCAAAATTATTTCAAGTAAAGATACTACAACTGTTGTTGGTGGACAAGGCAAAAAGAAAAATTTGGATGCTAGAGTTGCAACATTGCAGAGATTAATAGAAGATGCTGATGATTATGATAAAAAAAATCTTAAAGAACGAATGGCTAAGTTGATTGGAGGCGTAGCAGTGATTAGAGTGGGAGCTGCTACTGAAGTTGAACAAAAAGAAAAACAACATCGAGTTGAAGATGCTGTTGAGGCTACTAAAGCAGCTATTGAGGAAGGAATAGTACCAGGAGGAGGCATTTCTTTATTAAATGAGTCTACTAAGCTTATTGATTATAAAGATCAAAATGGGGATAAATTAACTATTGAAGAAAATTCAGCTTTGGATGTTTTGATTGAAGCTTTAAAAGAGCCAATTCAACAAATTGCTAGAAATGCTGGTATTTCTCCTGATTTAGTTATTTACAATGTTTTGGATAGTCAAAATGCTTATGAGAAAAAAGTTTTGAAAAACGGTAAAATTTCTATAAGTAAACTGAGAAGTAGAAAGCAAATCAATTTTAATATGGGCTATGATGCTGCTAATGATCTTTATGTGGATATGATTGATACTGGAATCATTGACCCAGTTAAGGTAGTGACTTCTGCTTTAAGAAATAGTGTTTCAACGGCAGCTATGCTTTTAACCACCGAAGCAGCTGTGGTTGAAATTTCTAAAGAAAAAGATAATAATACTGGAGTGGGAATGCCTGGCATACCTGGAATGTAATTGTAAGTTATAAAGTTTAATCTTTTTAAAGAAACGATAAAATTTTCTTGCTGAGATTAAAAAGGAGGTTGGATGAAGGAAGATTTAATTGGAATCGGAATTTTAATTTTATGGATTTGTTCTTTTTATGAGTTTTTAAAATCTGAATATTATATTTTTTCATCAGTAGGAATAATAATATTAACTGTATTAGGTTTATTTCTAGTTTTTATTAAGGGAATTGAAATTGGAGAAAAGTATGCTTATAAAAAAATTAATAATACTATTATAGGCTTCTTTAAAATTTCAGATAATAAAAATCAAGAAAAAATTTTTAATTGTGGAGCATTGTTAAAAATTGATTATGATAAAAAAGGAAAACCAATTAAAATTTCGGCAGTGGAAATTGAATAATTTTAAATTGAGAAGCTTTTGTAAAATATTGCAAAAGCTTTTACAATTTAAAGTTAATAAAAGAGTTGCTTATTAATTTTTATAAAGGTATAATTTTTAAAAAGTATTTTTAAAAAGATTTATGAGTCTTCAAGACGATAAAATTAAAAAATTTATTTGGATAATTTTAGGAGTACTTTTTTTAATATCACTTGATAATGCAGTGGTATTAATTTTTGTTTTTATATTATTAATATTATTTTTTTATAAAAAATTT
>JAGYNP010000030.1 GCA_018399935.1 Candidatus Moraniibacteriota bacterium | reverse complement strand
TTCTTTAACTTCTTTTTCTATTTCACTTTTAATTACATCCTCTGAAGAAAGAATTTTGACTCCATATTTTTCTGCTCCATCATAAAAAATCTCTAAATCTTCAATATTTTTTTCAACGTCCCCCAATTCATGTAAAATTTCCTCTTCTGTTACAAAACCCCTTTGTTGACCTCTTTTAATTAAATTCTCTATCTTTTTATTTTCAAACTTAGCTTCTAGACTTTTAACTACTTTTTTTTTGGAAATCGTTTTTTCTGCTTTTTTAAACAATAGTTTTTTTTTAATTTTCTCATAATTATTTTCTTCTAACTTTTTTTTATTTCCATTATCAAAAATATTAGCATTTTTTTTACTAATAATTTTAGATTTTTTGATAGTCTTTTCCTTGGCCATATTATTTTTTTAATTTTTCTAATTCATTAGAAATTTTTGAAAACTCTTCCATCAATAAATCTAGATTTTCTTCATCATCTTTGTCTTCAGCTGTTTTAATATCCTTAATAATATAAGACAATTCCTCCTCTTTTTTAATTAATTTAAGCTCCTTAAGAACTTCATCCCATTCTTTAATAGGATTTATTTCACTTTCTTGGATTTCATCTTGATTGTAATTATAGCTAACTTGAGCCTCTAATTGACCTAATTTATTAGAAATCTTTTTAGTTTTTCCAATTATAATTTTTTTCCAAATATCCCGATATTCTTCATCCAATATTTCAATTTCAAAATCTTTAATCTGATTTTCTAGCTGTTTTGAATATAAAATAATCAGTCCCAAAATTCTTTCCTGCAATTGAACTGCTTTTGACTTTCCTTTAATCGACGAATTAATTGGTTGATCTCCAAGTTTATCTTCTTTTCTTAAATTTAATTTATCCTCTTTTACTTTAACCCGTTCTAGAACTTCCGTCAATACATCCTCTTGAATATCCAGTCTATCAGCTAGTTTTCTAAGCCAATAACTTTGCTCAATTGGATCAGAAATATCTTTAATAATATTAAGTAATTCATGAGCTATCTTTTTTTTACCTTTGGAATTATTTCTATTATATTTATTTGAAATAGTTTCAAAAAAATAATCCATCACCTGCTCTGATCTTTTGATAGATTCCAGCCAAGATTTTGGTTTTTCAATCACTAAATCATTAACGTCCTTAAACCCGTCTGGTAACAAAATAATCTCGGTATCAATATCCTCAGCCAAACAAAGTTGAACACTTTTAGTAACTGCTTTCTGTCCAGCTTCATCCATATCAAAACAAAGTTTAAAGTTTTTTGTGTAGCGCTTGATAATATTAATTTGCTCCTTGGTCAAAGCCGTCCCAGAAACTGCCACCACATTCTTCACTCCCGCACTGAAAGAAGCAATCACGTCTAAATTCCCTTCCACAATTATTACGAAATCTTGTTTTTTTATATCCATTTTAGCCTGATTTAGACCATAGATAATTCGACTTTTGTCATAAATTAAAGATTGAGAGGTATTCACATATTTAGCTCCAGTTTCATTACCACCTGGAGTAACTCGAGCTGAATAACCAACCACTCGATCTGCCACATCAATCACTGGAAACATTATCCTATCTCTGAATCTGTCATAATAGTCTTCCTGAGAAGCGCCACTGGTTCCGTCTCTCTGCACCACCAAACCAGAATGTGAGATATCAGCTAAATCATGTTTTCTGCTTAAAAGAAAATCCAATAAATTTCTCCAACCCGATTGAGCAAAACCGATCCTAAACTCTACAAATTGTTCTTTTTTAATTTTACGATTTTCCAAATAATCCTTAATGGGTCGGGCGTTTTTAGATTGTTCTAATTGATATTGATAAAATTTACAAGATAGTTCTAAAATTTCATAAAGTTTTTGCTTTTGACTTTTTTCTTTAGGATTAATTTTCTGAAATTTAGGCAAATCCACCCCAGTTCTTTCAGCTAATATTTCCAAGGCTTCTCTGAATTCCAAGCCCTCAATTTCCATTAAAAAAGAGAAGACATCCCCACCTTTTTGACAACCAAAACAATACCAAAAATTTCTCTCAGTATTAACCATAAAAGAAGGAGTTTTTTCATTATGAAAAGGACAAAGAGCCTTATAGTTAGTGCCAGCTTTTTCCAGCTTCAAATACTCACCGATTAATTCGGAAACATTTATCCGCTCTTTTATTTGATCAACGGCGTCGGACATCGTGAATAGTATTAAGTATTAAGTATCAAGTCTTTTAAATTACAAATTCAAAATCACAAGCTCCAAATAAGCGCCAAACTCAAAATTCAAATTCTCAAAACTTCAGTTTTGAATTTTGAAAATTGTAATTTGTAATTTATTTAGAATCTAGAATTTATGATTTAGGATTTAAAAAATGGATATTAGCTTATAATTATTTTATTATTTCATGGTAACTCATTTTTACTATTGTACCCCAAGTCCCTCTCTTAATCCAGATTAAATTTAAAAAATGGATACCTTTATAGAGGCATCTAAAAAGGCATCTATGAAATTTAAAAGATAAAAACATTCAATAGAATTTTCCATCAAATACTTTTTAAATTTTTAAATTTATCTTCAAAAAATCACCGTTTTCAGAAATTCTTTTTAAAGATCGCCTTTCAAAAACTCTTCCTTTTTTTGAAAAATTTAACCCTTCCTCTGCCCATTTTTTAAAGGTTCTAAATTTCCAGTTCTGTAATTCATTTTAAATTATCCGTAGATAAAACAAAAATAATACCCTGTTGAATTTAAATAAACAACTATTCTACACTTAGGACACCTAGCTTTCATTTCAATATTCTCTTCTAAATATTTCTAGTACTTAAAATAAAAATTTACACTTTTTACTAAAAATTAATTCACTATAAATTTATTCACCTCTTGGTTTTTCCAATTCTAATCTCTCATTTTTGATAATCTCTTTATCGGTTATCCTTAAAACATCTTTATCAACTTTTCCCAACTCTTTGCTGGCTTTATTGTAATGATTAACCGTAGTGGATAAAGAATTTCCAACTTTTCCAAAAAATTCTTCATAACTTTTCAAATGTCGCCCCAATTTTTCCACATTTTTTTGAATGTGCTTGGCTGATTCTTCAATTTGTAATGATCGCAAACCCTGTAAAACCGTTTGCAAATAAGCCAAAAAAGAAGTTGGGGAAACAATTACTACATGTTTTTCTTTAAAAGCATAATCAATCAAATCCCGATGAGCCATTCCAACTTTTCTGACTAATAAATCATAGTAAATTGACTCTGAGGGAATAAACATAAAAGCAAAATCCATAGTTTTCTCTTTGGGTTTAATATATTTAGATGTTTCATCAATTCTATTTTTCAAATCTTGATGAAATTCTTTAATTAAAACAGCTCTATCTTCTTTTTTACACTTCAAAAGCCGTTCATATTTTTCTAAAGAAAATTTAGAATCTACTGGAATAATCTTATCTTTAACAAAAATCACCGCATCCACAATTACTCCATCTTTAAATTTATATTGCATCTGATAATTATGCGGTGGTAGAACATTTTTTAAAGTCTCTTCTAAAAAATATTCCCCCAGAACTCCCCTTTGTTTTGGATTTTTCAAAATATCCTGTAAATCTCTTAACTGCGAAGAAAAATCCACCACTCTTTTATTAGTTTCGTCCAACTTAGTTAATTTTTCTGTCACTTCTTTAATGGACTGATTAGAATGTTTGCTCATTTCATTGAATTGCTTATTAATCTGCTCAAACAAACTTCGACTTTCTCTAGAAAGTCCTTGGGACATATTTTGAAAAATTTGATTACTATCTTTCAATTGACCAGAAGTCAATTTATTTATTTCAGATAATTTTTGATCCATCACTTGAGAGAGGTGCCCAATTCTCTCCTGCATCATCATCATTGATTGATCTTCTTGTTTTCCTTTTTTTAAATCACCTAATTTTTGATTCAAAACAAAAATCCCCCCAACAATAAGAATTAAAAAAAATATCAAAACTATTATAATTAAAATATCCACTTTTTAGTATTAAGTATTAAATATCAACTGTAGACTTAATTGTACAACATTAATACCCAAATTACTAGTTTTGTTTTTTAGTTTATTTAGTTTTAAAAATTCCAAATTCACAATTAACTAATTTCAAAAAATACATCTCAAGAAAAAGAAAAAATCAGTTCTATTCTTTATAATTCTTACCAAAAGCATTCCAGGGTAATATTTTTTTGATATTTTTAGAATAATTTAAGACCCATTGAGCATAGGTGTTACTGTTACTTTCTATTAATGAATAACTTTTAAGATAGGGATAATTTTGTTTACTTTTTTTAATTATCTCAATCATTTCTTCAGCCTCTTTTCCTTCGATCTTAATCAGTAAGCGACTGGGCCATTTGATTTTCGATAAAAAAGGAAAAATCTTCACTCCCCTGAAAAACTTGTCCTGATTTAAATATAAATAACCCCAGCTTCTCTTTTGATTTTTCTCGAATAAAACTTCCCATCTAGAAATTTTTCCTTTTTCATTGCAAACAAACCAAGAATGAACAGCAAAAATAAAGGGAAAATGAGCCGGACAATTCATAACAAAAACCTGATATTTATTCAAATTAATCAATTTTTCAAATTCTTCTTTTTTCATTTTTAAAAAATACTCACAGCTTAATACTAGACTCTCACTCTCGTCTCTTCCAAATCCCTCACTCTCTCCCAATCTTGATTAACTTTATTTTGAATATCTTTTATTAACTTGTCTTTATCTTTTCTTTTGAAAATATGACTAAACCTGCCTTGAATTTTTAAAAATTCTTCAATTTTCACTTTGCTTTTTGGAATAAAATTTATTTTATATTCCCCATCAATAATTTCATACAAAGGCCAAAAATTAGTTTTAGTAGCCAACTTACCCACTTCAATAGTTTTATGAGAAACAAATTTCCATTGATTGGGACAAGGAGAAAAAACCAAAATAAAAGAAGGTCCTTTAGTCAAAAAAGCTTTTTTGACTTTCCTTTTAAAATCATCCAGAAAAGCAACATTAGCAGTTGCACAATACTTAATATGATGACCAGCTACAATTGACATTAAATCTTTTCTTTTGACATCTTTACCAATAGACTCTTTGCCAATTGGAGTAGTTTCAGTTGAAGCACCCCAAGGAGTTGCACCACTTCGCTGATTACCAGTGTTCATATAAGCTCCATTGTCATAACAGACATATAAAAAATCATGTTCACGCTCCAAGGCTCCAGATAAAGATTGGAGTCCAATATCGTAAGTTCCCCCATCTCCCCCAAAAGCTACAAACTTAACTGGTTTTTTTTCTTTAATTTTATTCTTTTTTAATAATGCTTTATAAGCCGTTTCCACGCCAGAAATAGTAGCTCCAGCATTAGCAAAGACACTATGTATATAAGGCACTTTCCAAGAAGTATTAGGATAAATAGTAGTAGTTACTTCCATACAGCCCGTAGCATTAGCTACTACGATTGGATTATCAATCGACTCTAAAACCGTTTTAGCTATAATCCCTATTGGACAACCAGCACAAGTACCAGAAACAGTAATTTTTTTATTTTTTTCTTTCATATTTAATTATTTTAATTATTTCAAAATCTAAATAACAAATTAATAAATTTTTAAACATTTAGATTTTAGATTTTGGTTTTCATTTGGAATAATTTAGATTTCTAACAATTTAAAAAATATTTTCCTTAATAATTATTATTTACAAAATTACATCAAAAAAAATTGTCCTTTATCCCCAATTTCTTTCCCCAAAAATATTCTTTCAATATCTTTTTCGTAAATATCTCGTCCACCAAGTCCATAAACCACACTTTCAACTTCCCTTTCTAAAGATTTTTGAATTTCTCCAGCTAAAATCTGCTGAGTACCAAAAGCTAAATTTCGATCCATTACTACCACTCGTTTAATTTTTTCTAAAACCTTCTTAACCTCAATATAAGGAAATGGTCTAAATAATCTAATTTTCAACAAACCTACTCTTTTACCTTGAGCTCTCATTTTGTCAACAACGCTCTTGATTGTTCCACAAGTTGAACCTATCGCCACTATTACTGTTTCCGCTTCATCAATTTTGTAAGTTTCAATTTTTTGATATTCTCTACCAGAAATTTTTCCAAAATCCTTCGTCACTTTATTAAACTCATCTCGAACTTTTTCCATAGCATCATAAATTTGTTTTCGAAATTCAAAGTAACTATCTGGCAATGCCACTGGTCCAAAAGTTTTTGGATTCTTAAAATCTAGAAGTTGCTGACTAGCTTGATATTCACCGATAAAGTCATAGATTTTCCCATCTGCTAAAATCTCTAAATTTTCTACACTATGAGAAAGAATAAAACCATCTAGATTGACTGTAGCTGGTAATAAAACTTTCTCAGCCAATTTCATAACAATTAAAGTGTTATCATAAGCCTCTTGAGCATTTTCAGAAAAAATTTGAATCCAACCAGTATCACGCATTGCCATCGCATCAGAATGATCACAGTGAATATTTATTGGTCCAGAAATAGCCCGGTTTGCCACCGCCATTACAATCGGCAAACGCATTGCAGAAGCTACTGGCAAAACTTCCATCATGTACATAATTCCTTGAGAAGCTGAAGCTGTCATAGTCCTAGCTCCAGCGGCAGAGGCTCCAATACAAGCACTCATAGCGCTATGTTCTGACTCCACTTGGATAATTTCTGTATCAGCTTTTCCGTCAACAACTTTTTTGGAAAAATATTCCACAATTGGAGTTTGGGGAGTGATCGGATAAACTGCCATCACATCAGGATTAATCTGATTAATCGCTTCCCCAACGGCAAAACCACCAGTAAGAGCAACTTTTTTGTTTTTATTTAACATTTTTATTAAGAGAATTACAATTTATGATTTAAGAAAATTAAGCTACTATTTTTTTCAATCAAATTACTTTAAATGCAAGATTAAAGGATGCAAAAATGTAGACAAATCTCAAATTTCAAAAGCCGAAGACTTTTGTTTTCAATCTAAATCTTTAGTTTTTTTAATTTGTTTGTATTTTATGTTTTTTAAATTATCTTTTAAAACTTCTTTATAAATTTCTTCCAATGTTTCTTTTTACAAAAATACTACCAAAATCTATCACCAAATAATCATCGCTATTCATTGAAAATTTTTAAAATTATATGTTTAATAAATTTCCTTAACAAAAATTTCACTATGCACTTTATTTATTGTTGAATAAAATATTTTATATTAACCAGTTTTTACCATTTTTATTGCTTTAACTGGACAATTTTCAGCACAAAGACCACAACCTTTACAATATTTTAAATTAACTACTGCTTTATTTTTACCATCTATTTCTTTTATTTCAATCGCCTCTTCTGGACAAAAATTAACACACTGACCACAAGCAATACACTTTTCACTAATTTCTGGTTTATCTTGTGACCATTCTCCAGTTTGAGGATAATTTTTCTCCTGATTCTCTATAACTCCTCCGAGTTCATCTCCTTTTTTATTTAAACCCTCCATAAGGGCAGGCAA
>JAGYNP010000029.1 GCA_018399935.1 Candidatus Moraniibacteriota bacterium | reverse complement strand
TAAATATAATAACCGTTTTATTTGGATTATATATATTATTTATATTTGTTTCTTCTATTATGGGAGATAATTTCTATCATAGTTTTTGGAGTAATAATGAAAGAAGTGAAGGAATATTTCTTTTGATTCATTTATTCTTATTTCTGATTGTTCTTATTGGATTTTTAAAATCTTTTAAAAAATGGCTTTATGCTTTTGAAATTTTATTTTTTTCTACTATCTCAGTAAGCGTTATAGCTTTATTGCAATATTTTGGAGTAGAACGAATATTTGAATCTAGTGGTGGAGCAAGATTAGCTAGCACTATTGGGAATGCTGGTTATTTAGCAGGATTCCTAATATTTGGGATCTTTTTGGGTATATTTTTACTATTCAGCAGAAAAAATATTTATCTGAAAATTTACTATCTTATTTTTATTGCTTTAGAAATTTTTATAGTTTTACAAACCCTAACTAGAGGAGGCATTTTGGCTTTTGCTTTTACTATCTTTTTATTTATTCTTTATCTTTTGTTTTTTTATTATCGAAAAAAATATTTTAAAACAATAGGCATTTTATTTATTATTTTGGCAATCTTAGTTCCGATTCTTCTTTTTTCATACAAAGATAGTTCAATAGTCCAAAATAATTCTATCTTAAATAGAATTTCTAGTATTTCTTTAGAAACCAAAACTGCGCAAACTAGACTAATGACTTGGCAAAGTGCCTATCAGGGTTTCTTAAATCGTCCTTTGTTTGGCTGGGGATATGAAAATTTTTATCAAGTTTTTGATAAATATTTTAATCCTAAAATTTATGAAGATACTGGATCAATAATTTGGTTTGATAGAGCTCATAATATTATTTTTGATAGATTGATTACTGGAGGTTTAATTGGTTTGTTCCTGTATTTAAGTTTATTATTAATGCCAATTTATTATTTATGGAAATATTTTTATAAGAAAAAAGGAAAAAATAAAAATAAATTTTATCTTTCTAAAAAAACAAATAATCATTATTTTATACCAGTTGTTTTTACCTTAATAATAATTGCTTACTTCATACAAAATCTGTTTATTTTTGATGCAATTGTTATTTATGTACCTTTAATTTTAGTCCTGGGATTTGTTGGAAAATATTCTCCTTTTAAAATTAATTGGCAATTATTAGAAAAAAGAAAAATTAGAGGTATTTTATTTACCTTTGCCTTTTTATTCTTTTTGCTTACTCTTTATCCTTTACACATTAAGCCAATTCAAGCAAATTTAAATTTAACTATTGCTATTAATGATGAAAATTTGACTGTTGAACAACGTTTAAACATGTTCGAAGAAATTTTTGCAACGAACACTCCAGGAGTTCAAGAATGCAGGAGACAGTTATTTGAGTATTTTGAGAAATTGACAGAAAGTAATTATCAAGATGAGCAAGTTTTAAACAGATTCATGCAAATTTTAGATAGAGAATTAAGTCAACAAATTGAAGATAATCCGTATAAAGTTTCTTATTACTTAGTTAAAATGCGTTTTAACAATTTAGTTTTCAATATGAGTAATTCATTAGACAGGCTAGAAAGAAATTTTGAACTTTTTGAAAAAGCACAAAAACTTTCTCCTTCTCGCCAACAAGTTTATTTTGAGGCTGGCTATTCTTATCTCTATTTAGGAAATTATTTAAAGTCAGAAGACACAACAGACAAAGCAATAAAATATCAAGAAAAATCAGTAGAATTATTTGAGTATGCATTTAAATTAAATGATGCTAATTTTGAATCTTCTCGTCAATTAATCAATTCTTTAATTTTTGCCGAAAAAAACGAGCGGATAATTGAAGTTTTAAATCTTTTAGACAAAAAAAATATTCGATACGATAAAATAAATTTTTTTACACAAATTATTAATAGCGGAGTTAAGGCGGAAAATTATGAAATAATTAAAATTATAGCTGAAAAATTAATTGAAATAGATCCGGAAAATTCTCAATATAGAATTCAATTAGCATTAGCTTACGCTCATCTTGGGAATAATCAAAAAGCTATTGAAAGCGCATTAGAATTAGTTAAAATAGATAGTAGTTTTAAAGAACAAGCGGAAAAATTTATAGAAGGAGTTAGGAATGGTATCTACAGAAAATAATTTATATCGTGTTAATTTTTTATATCCTCAAAACTGAATTGCCCTTCGGCTTTTTGTTTTACTTATTTTTAGAATAATGCCAAATTGCTAATTTGTTAGGGAATTTAGTCAAAAATATTTTTATGAAAAGAATATTTTATTTAATTCGTGAAAATCTTAAATCAAAACTATTTTTAATAATTAGTTTAATTTTTTTGGCAATTTTTTTCTTTTCTCTAGGAATATTAGCTACGCGTGACATGGAGAATCGTGATTTAATGATTAAATCTTTTCCTCTAGTAAGGAGTATTCGCAGTTTAAGTAATTTAATCTATCTTCCATATTATCTTCTTTCTAGCGATTTACCTGTTTATTATTTAGAAATAGATCCTGATGATTTAAAAAAACTTAACGAGAATTTACCAGAAGCTTATGCTGACGAGGAACATTTAACAGAAGAATATAAGGATTATGTCCCGGCTAAATTTTTCTTTGATGACAAAGAATATAAAGTGGAAGTTCGTTACCGCGGAGATACTAGTGCTCATTGGAGCGCTGATAAAAAATCCTGGTTAATTAAATTTGATAAAGACAATCTTTTTAAGGGGATGAAAAAAATTCATCTGATTTTGCCTTTTGATCGGGGATACTTAATTGAGCATTTTAATAATTACCGTGCGCAAAAATTAGGTTTAATGGTACCAGAAAGTGGTTTCTCTATTTTGCGTGTTAATGGTAAAAATAATGGCACTTATTTCATGATAGAGGGCTGGGATAAGGAATTAGTCTCTAAAGAAAATACCCCTGATGAAACAAATCTATATGAATTAGCTGAAAATACATGGATGTTTAATAGAATCGTAGACCGTTTTGGAGAATTAGGCTTTTGGCTAAAAGAAATTGAGAATCAAAATGAAAAAATTGACAACTATGCTGAATTTAATCTTTTGCTTGATTTAATTAATAATGCTTCAGATGAAGAATTTTTTGAAAAAATTCCAGCAATACTAGATATGGATAATTTTTATCGTTGGCAGATTCATTCGCTTTTAGTTAATAGCAAACATCAGATGGTACATGATTTACGTTTTTATTTTAATAATGCTAGCGGTAAATTTGAACTTATTCCTTGGGATGTTAATCAAGAATTTTTAACTTTGTGCATTGATGAAAATTATAATCCTTTAATTGGACGTATTTTTAAAAATCCAGAATTTGTTCATCAAAGAAACAAAATTCTTTGGGAATATGTTCAAGATGGCCAAAACCTTGAAGAAGATTTAGCTTTTTATGACAAAATTTACGAAGATGTCAAAATAGCCTATTACAAAGATCCTTTAAAAGTAAAAAGTAACCTTCAATTTGATTTAGAGGTAAAAGATAGAAGACAAAGATATATTGAAAATTATCGATATATCAAAAATGCATTTGAGGATGCTCAAATTTTCACCTATATTTATTTAGACAAAAACGGTTCAGCAATATTGGATCTTGCGACAGCTAATTTCGGCGCAATTAATTTTAATGATTTAACAATAGAAACTGAAAATAAGATGGAAAATCTTTCCTTTGATCTTTATTTTGACCAGAATAAAAACGGTCTTCTTGATTTTTCTGACAAAAAGATTAGTAAAATAAATTATGATAAGGATGAAAAAGAATATATTTCAGATTCTTTCAATTTAACAATGCATGCTCAAAGGGAAGTTCAAGATGATCAATTGCCTATTAACTTAGAATATCAACATTATCGTTTTTTTGTTAAACCTTCTTTGGGTAATGTTTCTATTGATAAAGTAAAATTTGGATTAATTAATTATTTCAATGGAAAAAAAGTAAAGCCTATTATCCGTTATATTGATAACCTAACTTTTACCTATTTTAACAGAATTAATCAAGGTATTTCAGAGTTCCAAAGACTTTATCCATATTTTGTTCAAGATAAGATAAATCCGAATCAAATGAATTTATTACAGGGGAATTATTTTATTAATGAAACAGTTATAATTCCGGAAAATTTAGCTTTGAAAATTTACCCAGGTGCTAATCTTTATTTTGCCCCGGAAACTTCATTGGTTTCTTATGGCAATGTTTTAGCTGAAGGCACAGCGAGTCAACCAATTAAATTATCCGGTCAAAACAAAAACAACTGGGGTGTTTTTGCTGTTGTTGGGCCGACTCAAGGAAAAAATATTTTTAAAAATTGTATAGTAGAAAATGGGGGAGAAGCTTATATCAATAGTATATATTTTACTGGCCAATTAGCTGTTCATTATGCTGATGTCGAAATCGAGAATTGTCGTTTTCTCTCAGCCCAAGGAGACGACGGCTTAAATGTTAAAAAAGGAAAAATAGAAATTAGAAATAATTATTTTAGCTTGAATAAATATGATGCTTTAGATTTAGATTGGACTAGCGGAGTATTAGAGAAAAATTATTTTGTTAATAATGGCCAGAACAGTGATCAAAATGGAGACGGTATAGATATCTCAGGTACAAAAGACCTTCTTATTGTTGATAATGTAGTTGAAAAATCTCCGGACAAATGTTTAAGTATTGGTGAGAAAACCGATAAAAGCACAATAATTTTTAATAATCTTTTTTCTGGCTGCCAAATGGGAATAGCAGTCAAAGATAGTTCTGAAGTGCAGATTGTTAATAATGTTATTGTTAATAACAAAATAGGAATAGCTGTTTATGAAAAAAAGCCAGTTTTTGGCGGAGCATTCCCAAGTGTTTTTAATACTATTATTTGGTCAAATAATGAATCAATTAATATTGACGAAAAGTCAGAAATAGCTATTTCTTATAGCAATATTGAAAAAGGATATAAAGGAGAGAATAATTTAGAGCAATTACCTACCTTTGGATCTAATAACTATTTTCTAGTTGACAATGATGATAATTCCGCTTTAATAAAAGGTGGCAATGTTGAAATAGTCAATGAAGTTACTGGAGAAAAGTTTAATAAAGCGCCTATTGGCTTAATTAAAAATTAATGTTAAATAATAATAAGAATTTAGAATTTAAATTTCGCCGGTTTGAATTTAAATACCGCCTACCCTTATATTTAGTTAATAACATTATTACTGATTTAATGGATCATATGAAATGGGATTCTTTTGTCGTCGATAAGCCTGGTCATTCTTATCAGGTTAACAGCCTCTATTTTGATTCGTCTGGTTTATCCTGCTATCATGAAAAAATAGCCGGAGTAAAAAAGCGCAAAAAGCTTCGTTTGCGCTCTTACGGGCAAGATTTAAATCCAGAAAATAAATTTTTTCTAGAAATAAAAAGAAAAGAAGATATGACTATTGTTAAAGATAGATTGATAATTGATTATCAAGATCATTTTAATTTTATTAAAAATAATTCTCCTGTTTATCTGAATCGTGCTTTATCTCCTGAGGAAAAAAAAGTGCTTGAAGAATTTTTATGGACAGAAAAATATAATTGCTTAACGCCTAAAATTATGGTAATTTACAAAAGGAGACCATTGGTCAGCCATGTGGACAAAAGATTTAGAATAACTTTTGATAGTGATATCAAAGCTTATCCGGCTGACCATTTTTATTTAAAAAAAAATGGCGTGGATATTTTATCTGATCAAGTAGTCATGGAATTAAAATATAATAACAATATCCCCGGCTGGTTTCATGATTTAATTAAAAAATATCAATTAATTAGAGAACCTTTTTCTAAATACTGTTTGTCTTTAGAAGGATGTTATCGCAACTATAAATATGTTTAATTTTTTATCAAATAGTCAAAATATCAGCGCAGAAACAATAATATTAAATATTGCTTTATCTTTCGTTTTGGCTTTAATGATTGCTTGGGTTTACCAAAAAACGCACCGTGGATTATCTTATTCGCAGTCTTATGTTAATAGCCTCATTTTACTCTGTACTTTGTCTTCAGTAATTATGATGGTTATTGGCAATGTTTTAATCAGAGCAGTTGCCTTACTTGGTGCTTTTACTATTATTCGTTTTCGAACAGTTATTAAAGATCCTAAAGATATTTCTTTCATTCTTTTTGTCTTAATTATTGGGATGGGAGTGGGCACAGGCGGTTATACTATTGCAATCATTTCTACAATAATGATTATTTTTATCGCTTATCTTCTGTATCGGATGAATTTTGGCTCGACTCGTAAAAATGATTATGTGCTTTCTTTTTCTTTGAATAAAGAAATTACTTCGGATGATATTTATGAATCAGTTTTAATGCAATATTTAAAAAAGTACGAACTATTGAATATTAATACGCACAAAAATGGTAAAATTATAGATTTAAATTTTGGCGTGCGATTTTTACCTAAGTCTAAAATTAGCAAATTAGCTGAAGAATTAAGCTCAATTGAAGGAATCGAAAATGTCAGTTTAATTATGTCAAAAAACGAAATTGAATATTAATAAATTTGCTGAACTTGCTTTATCATTCTTTCTAAGT
>JAGYNP010000028.1 GCA_018399935.1 Candidatus Moraniibacteriota bacterium | reverse complement strand
TTATAAAAAATTAAATTTAGTAAATTATAATTTTATATAGAGTTGAAAATTTGGTAAATAAGATTATAATTTATAATAGAAAAAATAACTTTTAAATTTAGTAAATTATGAATACAAAAATAAAATCAGTATTCTTTGTTTTAATTGTTTTGCTTTTACCAGTCTTTAATGTTTCAGCTCAGATTTTTGGAAATATTCCAGGACAAGAAACTGCGGGTGATGATTTGATTGAATATTTGAATAATTTATATAAATTTGGAATTTCAATTACAGGAATTTTAGCGGTTTTTATGATAGCTTTAGGTGCTTTTTCTTATATTGTTACATCGGCTGGTAATAGTTCCAAGATGATGAACGCCAAAGAAATGATTAACAATGCTTTAATAGGGTTAATAATAGTTTTGACTGCTTATTTAATTTTATATGTAGTTAATCCAGATTTAGTTAAAGGAACATTAAAGGCCCCAGAAGAATTAATAAGGGATATTGCTTCTGGTGGTTGGGAGGGATGGGGAGGTTCTTCTTCGCCGATGATAGGATCTGGTACTGAAGAATATGATCCGAGTGAAGTTACATATTGTTATGAGCCGCTTATTGCTGGTATACCCTCTGATCCTCTCTGTGCAGATTGTCCAGACGGTAGTTTTGAATATGGAAATATTAATGGAACCCCGGTGGCTTTTTGTACATTTGATCCTGATACTGGAGACGCTATTGAGCCTGGTGTTGGGGACGGTGTCGATTCTGGTGCGGAAGGACCTCCCGATGGCGGGAGTATCATGGAGGACCTTTTGGAAGATTAAAAAATATATAATAATAAATTAATTAAATATAACTAGGAAAGTATTTTAACTATTTTAAATTTTTAAAAATGAGTATTTCTATTAAGACCAAACAAGATATTGTCAAATTAAAAGAAAGTGGAAAAATTTTAAAAGAAGCTTTAAAGGTTGCTAAAGACAAAACTCAAGAAGCGAAGAGACATAAAGTTTCTACTTTAGATATTAGTTTAGCAGCCGAAAAAGTTATTTTAAGTTATGGAGCAGAACCATCTTTTAAAGGTTATGCTCCAGATGGGGAAAATCCTTTTCCGGAAACTGCTTGTGTTTCAATTAATAATGAAATTGTTCATGGTGTTCCAAATGCTAATCGATTTATTCAAGTTGGAGATATTGTTAAGGTTGATATTGGAGTTCGTCATAAAAACTTATTAACAGATGCAGCTAGAAGTTTTATTGTTGGAAAAGGTAATGAGAAGGCTAAAAAAATTGTGGCTACAACTAGAGAATGTTTAGAAGTCGGAATTAAAGAAATTAAAGCTGGTAAATATTTAGGGGATTATGGTGAAGCGGTTGAGAAATTTGTTTTAAAAAAAGGTTTTCATGTAGTCAGAGGTTTAGTAGGACATGGGGTGGGTTATGAAGTTCATGAGCCTCCTCAAATTCCTAATTTTGGTCGAGTTGGAACTGGAATTAAATGGCGCGAAGGAATGGTAATTGCTTTAGAGCCAATGGTTAACGAATTTAGTAGTAGTATTAAAGTAGGATCAGATCATATGGTTTTTTTAACTAAAAAAGGCGGTTTGTCAGCTCATTTTGAGGATACTTTGGTAATTACAAAAAATGGATGTGAAATTTTAACTAGGTAATTTTTTTAATTAATACATGTATTATTTGGGAATTGATTGGGGAAAAAATAAATATGGGATAGCAATAGCTGATAAGGAGACTTTGATCGCTAACACTTATAAACAAGTCTCAAAAAATGATGTTTATAGCGAAATTTTTAATTTTTCTAAAAAGGAAAAAATTAATAAAATTATAGTTGGTTATCATAAAGATTTAGTAAAAGACAAACAATTTAATGAATTTATTAAAAAAATAAAACAATTAAAAATACCAATTAAATTTGAAAATGAAGAATACTCAACTCGAATAGCTCAAAAAAATTTAATAGCTATTAAAAGTAAAAATATTTCCCAAAAAGATGATGTTGAATCAGCTAGGATTATTTTGCAAAGTTGGTTAGACAAACTGAACTAGAAATGATAGGATAAAAATAGTTATAAAATTGTTTGATTATTTTTTGTTTTTTTTGATAAAATAAAATTAAAAATAATTTAATAATTTAATTATTTAACCACTTAATAAAAAAGATGACTGAAAAACAAAAAATTCAATATTCTGTGGTTATTCCTACTTATAATGAGTCTTCAAAAGAAAAAGAAATGAAGTCGCATTTAGAATTAATAAAAGAATATTTTGAAAAAAAAAGAATAACTTACGAAATAGTTATAGTTTTAGATGGGCCAACAGATGAAACATCTAATTTAGTTGAAAAATATACTAGAAATAATCGGGAAAATGTAGTTATTTTAGACAGGAAAATTAATCGTGGCAAGGGTTACTCAATTAGAGAAGGTTTATTAGCCGCTAAAGGCGAAAGAAGAATGTTTACTGATATGGATGGAGCAACTAAAATTGAAATGTTGGATAAGTTAATTCCTGAAATGGACAAAGGTGCTGATTTCGTTATTGGCTCTAGGGATTTAAATGAATCAGAAATTAAAAATAGACAACCATTTTGGAAAGAATGGCTTGGGAATATTGGTAATTTAATGATTCAATTTATTGGAGGTTTATGGGGAATAAAAGACACTCAGTGTGGTTTTAAATTATTTAAAGAACAATTTGTGAAGGATGTATTACCGAGAACTGTTATTAATCGTTGGGGGGTTGATTTTGAAATTTTAATTATTGGTAAAAAGTTAGGTTACAAAATGGTTCAAGTTCCAGTAGAGTGGGATGATAAAGGGGAAAGTTTGGTTGGAATTTCTGGTTATATTAGTACTTTTAAAGATCTTTTTAATGTTCGTTGGAATGTTATTAAGGGGGTTTATCAATTTAATAAAAAAGTAGAAAATATTAAAAAATAAAAAATGAGTTCAATTAAAAAAGGTAAAAATAAAAAGAAAAAAATAAGTTCAGAAAGTTTAATTAAAAAAGAAAAAAATAAGGGAAATCTTTCTGAATTGAGACAGGATCTAATTAGTGGAGATTGGGTTGTTATTGCCAATAG
>JAGYNP010000027.1 GCA_018399935.1 Candidatus Moraniibacteriota bacterium | reverse complement strand
AATTATTTAAATAAACTTAGTTTTAAAATGGAAACTTTTTTTAATCAATTTAGTCGGCTAAAACAAAAAAATTTTAGGGTTATTAACGAAAAGATATTTCAAACTAATAATGTTTTACAAAATAATTTAAATTTCAAAAATAAATTGATTTATAAAATTGAAAATAATTTTAAAAATAAATTCGATAAGATCATTTTTTTAGAAACTAAAATTAAAATTTTAAATCCTAAGAATATATTAAAAAAAGGTTATGGAATAATATTTTCTGAAAACGGAAAAGTTTTGAATTCAATAAAGAAAATTAAAGTAGGGGATAAAATCAAAATTCGTCTAAAAGATGGTTATATTAAGGCTAAAATAAAATAAATATATTTAATTTATTATAACCTTCTCTTGAAAAATAAAATAAAAAAGTTAGAATAGAATTCATAAACAAGGAATAAATAGAAAAAATATGTCTGGACATAATAAATGGTCTAAAATAAAACATAAAAAAGAGGTTACTGACGCCAAAAGATCTAAAATTTTTTCAATGCTTTCCAAAGAAATTATTATATCAGCCAAAAAAGGTAGTGACCCAGATACCAATTTTCAATTAAAAATGGCTGTTGATAAAGCCAAATCTTTGAATATGCCCAAGGCTAATATTGACAAAGCTGTCAAAAGAGGTAGTGGTGAATTGAAAAATGAAGCTGAATTGGAGGAATATCTTTTTGAAGCTTATGGGCCAAATCAAGTCGCAATGTTAATCAAAGCAGTTAGCGACAATAAAAACAGGACTTTGAGTGAAATTAGAACGATCTTAACTAAAAATGGTGGGAAGATGGTAGAAGGAGGTAGTATTAGTTGGCAGTTTGATCAGGTTGGGAAATTGATTTTGAAAAAAATAAATAAGAATAAAGAGGAGCTAGAAGAAATTTTAATTGAAAGCGGAGCCGATGATTATAAAGCGGAAGATGGAAATTTTATAGTTTTTACTCCTTTTCAAGAATTGCAATTAGTTAAAGAAAATTTAGAAGAAGCTGGATTGGAAATTAAAGAGGCTGGTTTAACTTATTTACCTCAAAATCTTTTAGAACTGGAAGATAAAGAACTGGAAATTTATTCTAATTTTTTTGATAAGGTGGATGAGCATGATGATGTGGTTGAGATTTATAATAATTTGAGTTAGTATTAAGTATTAAGCTATTGTTTGTTGCACTTACAAATTTTTCAGGTTTAAGTTTTAAGTTTTGAATTTTATAGTTCGTTTTTTATTTGTTTATAATTTAGGACTTAGGATTTCAATTATTTTTTTATGAAAAAGAAGAATGTTAAGATATTAGGTTTGGATCCAGGAACGGCTATTACTGGTTGGGGTTTGGTTGAAGAAATTAATGGAGAACCTGTGATGAAGGCCTATGGAAGTATTGAGACTTCTAAAAATAATTCTGATGTTAAAAGACTTCAGGAAATTGCTAGAGATTTAAGAGAAATTTTAGCTCAATATCAACCAGATGAAGTAGCAGTAGAAGATCTGTTTTTTTTTAAAAATTTAAAAACAGCTATCAAGGTAGCTCAAGCTAGAGGAGTTTTAATTTTAATCCCAACTGAACAAAAAATTCCAGTTTTTGAATATACTCCTTTACAAATCAAACAAGCTTTGACTGGTTATGGTAGAGCTGAAAAAAAACAGATACAAATTATGGTTCAGAATATTCTTAAGCTAAAAAAAATTCCTAAACCAGATGATGCAGCTGATGCTTTAGCAGTAGCACTTTGTCGACAACAATCTAGAAAAATTGAATTACTAAATAGCTAAAAATAGTGGATCACTGAATGACTAAATTGTTAAATCTGAGATAAACTTAAAATTAAATAATTTTATAATAGAAATGATTATGAAAATAATAGAAAAAAGAAAATATACTTTTTTATTTTCCTTGATCTTAGTGGTGATTAGTTTGTTTTTTTTAGGAAAATGGGGTTTAAAATTAGGAATTGATTTTACTGGAGGAATATTGACTGAAATTCAATTTAGTCAAGAAGTTAAAAAAAATCAAATTAATGAAATTGTTGCGGATTTAAAATTAAATAGTCTTTCGATTCAACCAACAGAGGATAATTCCTTTATGATTAAATATCAGTCAAAAGAAAACAAAATAAATCCAGAATTAGAAAATAAAATAAAAGAAAAATATCCTGAAAGTGAAGTTTTAAGAACAGAATTTATTAGTTCCTTAGTTTCTTCTGAGTTAAAAAGAAATACTATTTATGCTATAATACTTTCAATTTTTGGAATAACTTGGTATATAGCTTGGGCTTTTAGGAAAATCTCTTATCCTATTAACAGTTGGAAATATGGTTTTGGTGCTATTTTGGCTTTGGTTCATGATATAATAATTGTTCTAGGCGTCTTTGCTTTTCTGGGTGAATTTCAAGGCGTGGAAGTTGGGATTCCTTTTGTGGCTTCTTTGTTAACTATTTTTGGTTATAGTGTTAATGATACCATTGTTATTTTTGATAGAATCAGAGAGAATCTTCTACATTATGGAGCTAGTAAAGATTTTGAAGGGACTATTAATAAATCGATTAAGGAAAGTATCGCTAGGTCTATAAATACTTCTTTAACTTTAATGTTTGTCTTACTGGCTATTATTTTTTTTGGAGGAGAAACTATTAAATATTTTTCGGTAGCTTTGTTGATAGGAGTATTTTTTGGAACTTATTCTTCAATCTTTGTGGCAACAGCTTTTATAGTTGAGTTATGGAAAATGAGTTTTAAAAAAGGAAGATAATGTTTAAAAAATAATAATTACTATACTAGGAGTGTAGTAATATTTTGAAAAAATGAGAATTGCTTTAGTTCACGATTATTTAGTTCAAAATGGAGGAGCTGAAAGAGTCTTAAAGTGTTTAACGGAAATTTGGCCGGAAGCCCCTGTTTATACAATTTTATATGATAATAAAAAATGTTCTGAATTTAAAAAAAGGAAAATTAAAACATCTTTTCTTCAAAAAATTCCTTTAGCTAGAAAATACCATCGATTTTTCCCTTTTTTAATGATGAATGCTATTGAACAGTTTAATTTTGATTATTATGATGTAGTGTTTTCAGATTCCTCTAGTTTTTCTAAAAATATAATAACTTCGCCCAAGACTCTTCATATTTGTTATTGTCATACTCCAATGCGTTATGCTTGGGATGATTGTCAAAATTACACTAAAGAGTTTGGTTTTCCCAATTGGCTTAAAAAAATAGTTCCTTTTTTAATAAACTATGTTCGTGTTTGGGATTATTGTTCATCTAACGGAGTCGATTTTTTTATTTCGAACTCAAAATTTGTTAGAAGAAGAGTTAAAAAATATTATCAAAGGAATTCACTTGTTATTAATCCGCCTGTTCAAGTTGATAAATTTTACTTAACACGTGAAAATGAGTTAGGGAATTATTTTTTGATTACTGGTAGGATGATGAAGTATAAAAAGATGGATTTAGTTGTTAGAGTCTTTAATGAATTGAAAATTCCTTTAAAAATTATAGGAAAAGGAGTTGAATATAAAAATTTAAAAAAAATAGCTGGACCTAATATCGAATTTTTAGGAAGAGTCTCAGAGAAAAGGTTAAGAGAAACTTATTCTAGGACTCAGGCTTTTATTTTTCCCCAAGAAGAGGATTTTGGAATTGTGGCAATTGAAGCTTTAGCTAGCGGTCGACCAGTTATTGCTTATAAAGCTGGGGATATTGTTGAGCATGTTCAAGATGGAAGAACGGGGATTTTTTTTAAAGATCAAACAGAAAAATCTCTTAAAAAAGCAATTAAAAGATTTAAGGAAACTAATTTTGATTCAAGTTATATAAGAAAAACAGCTTTGGTCTTTTCAGAAAAAAGATTTAAGGCTAAAATAAAAGAAGAAGTTTATAAAAAGTTTAAAAAATTAAAAAAGTAAGATGAAAACTATCAAAGAAATTGAATTTAAAGACAAAAGTGTTTTAATTAGATGTGATTTCAATGTTCCTCTGAAAGATGGTTCTGTAACAGAAGAAGAGGATGATAGAATAGAATTTTCTATTAACACTATAAGGGAAATTTTAGAAAAAAACCCAAAGTCTATTTTATTGGTTTCGCATTTAGGAAGACCTGAGGGGAAAATAAACAAAGATTTTAGTTTGAAACCAGTAAGAAAAAGACTTCAAGAATATTTAGGCTACTTGGGGGTGGAAGTTGTGTTAATTAATTCTCTTGAAGAAATTAAAGAAACCAGAAAAAATGGAGTCAGAATAGCTTTGTTAGAAAATGTTAGATTTTGGCCAGAAGAAGAAAATTCTGATGAAAATTTTGCTGAAAAAATAATGGAGGGAATCGATGTTTATGTTAATAATGCTTTTCCGGTTAGTCATCGAAATCATTCTTCTATTACTAAGTTTCCCAATTATGCTTCTGAAAAATGTATTGGAAAATTATTTGCCAAAGAAATTGAAAATTTAGATAAAGTTAAAGGTGATCCCAGAGAACCAGCTGTTGCAGTAATAGGGGGAGCTAAAATAAAAACAAAATTGCCAGTTATTAGAACTTTAGCTAAAAGTTATGAGTTTGTTTTAGTGGGAGGAAAAACGGCCAATGAAGCTTTAGATCAGGGTTTAGATTTTCCTGATAATGTTATTTTGCCAGTTGATTTTGCTCCTAGGGGTAAAGAAGACCAGCGATTAGATATCGGGGAAAAAACTCAGACAATTTTTATTGAAAAAATTGAAAAAGCCCGAACAATTATTTGGAACGGACCATTGGGTCTTTTTGAAGAAAGAGAATCTTCTTTTGGAACAATGAATATTGCAGTAGCTATTACTAAAAATACAAAAGCCTTTCGATTAGTTGGTGGTGGTGAAACTGTTGCTGCTTTGAATTATTATAGTAGCTCTAAGCATTTTGATTATGTTTCAATGAGTGGGGGAGCAATGTTGGATTATTTGGCAGGGAAGGAGCTTCCAGGAATTAAAGTTCTTCAGTAAGAAATTAAAAACTATTAAACCATAGTGCGTGGTAATATAAAAAACAAATGAAAAAAATAATTTGTATTGGTTCAGCCGCAAAAGATATTTTTATTCTTTTAGAAAAAACTCAAATTAAAGAAAATAAAGAAAATTTAACAGAAAAGAAATTGATATCTTTTGAGTTTGGTGCTAAAATTTATGCTGAAAATTTAAAAGAAGAAATTGGGGGTAGCGCTGTAAACATAGCAACTGGTTTAAATTTGGGTGGTTTTAAAAGTTTTGTTCTGGCTAGAACCGATAAAAGTGAGGTTGGGAAATGGATTCAAAAAAAAATTGGTCGGTTAAAATTGAAAAAGAATTATATGCAAAGTCGAGGTGCTAGCCCTAGCTCTATTTCTGCTATTATTTCGGATAAAAAACATTTAGACCATACTATTATTAGAACTGGGGACTCGGTGGATTGGTTTGATTTAGAAAAAGCTTTTAATAAATTTCGAGAAAAAGTTGATTGGATTTATGTTGGGTCTTTGAAGAAAAATTCAGTTGAAAAAATTGAAAAAATTGTTAATTTTGCAAAAATAAAAAAAGCTCAAATAGTCTTTGTTCCTAGTAGTTATCAAATAGAAAATGACATTAAAAAACTTTCTAAGTATTTTGAAAAATTTGAGTTAGTTTTTATGAATAGAGATGAGGCTATCGAGATTTTGCAAAAACTAGAAATTGATTTCAAGGATGAACCTAAAGATTTGATAGAAAAGTTATTTAAAATAGGTTTTAAAAAAATAATTATAACTGATGGAGCTGATGGAGCTTATGTGGGAGATGGTCAGGTTATTTATCATTTAGGAATTAATGAAACAGAAAAAATAGAAACAGTTGGAGCTGGAGATGCTTTTGTTAGTGGATTTTTAAATACCTACGTCGAAAATCAAGATTTAAAAAAAGGTTTGGCTTGGGGAATTGCCAACAGCGGGGCGGTTTTGACTCAGATTGGCTCCACTAGGGGTTTGTTAAAAAGAAAAGAAATTAAAAGAATTGGCGATCAATTACTTAAAAAAATAACAAAAATAAATTAATTTTTCTCAAGGAATTCAAGGGATTGTTTTTGATTTTAAATTATTCCGGAGGGAAATCTTTTCAAAATGGAAAAAATGTTAAAAGCCAAATCTATCGCAGTGATAGGGGCTTCTGATAAAAAAGGAAAGATTGGAAATATTTTAGTCAGAAATCTCAAAAATAAAAAATATGAAGGCAAGATTTATCCAATCAATCCTCGTCATAAAATTATTGAAG
>JAGYNP010000026.1 GCA_018399935.1 Candidatus Moraniibacteriota bacterium | reverse complement strand
TTTAATTTTTTCTCCAGCAGAAGAGAATTCGTGATTTTTTAGATCTGTTTTGAGTTCAGTTTGAAGCTGACTCATTTGAGATAAAATCCACTTGTCAGCCAAAGTTAAATCTTCTTTTTTTAAGGAATTTAATTGGTTTTTCTCTTCTATTTTTTTAATTTGAGTTTGAGTAAAAACAAAACGAGCAATGTTCCAAAATTTATTAATAAAATTTCGATAACCTTTAATTTTTCTTTCTGATATTTTTACATCATTACCAGCGGTACTACCAATTAGTAGAGCTAATCGAACGGCATCAGTTCCATATTTTTCAATCATATCAATTGGATCGATGCCGTTGCCTTTAGATTTACTCATTTTTTTACCATATTGATCCAAGATCATTCCGTGTAAATGAACTTTTTTAAAAGGAATTTCTCCCACAGCAAATAAAGACATCATGATCATTCTGGAAACCCAAAGAGTAAGAATTTCATAGCCAGTGTTGAGAACTTGAGTAGGGTGAAATTCGGCTAAATCTCCGGATTTTTGGTTGTTTCTAAATGTTTCGGGCCAACCGAGAGTAGAGAATGTCCACATTCCAGAAGAAAACCAAGTATCAAGAGTATCTGGATCTTGTTTCCAATCGTCACCAGGAGTTTTGTCTTGGACTTTTATTTTTCCGTTTTTATACCAAGCTGGAATCCGGTGACCTAGCCAGATTTGACGAGAAATGCACCAGTCATGGAGATTTTCCATCCAATTTTGATATCTTTTATTAAATCTATTAGGAATAAATTCAATTTCTTTATTTTTAGCTACTTTTAGAGCGGCTTCTTTAAGAGATTTATTATTAAGACGTTTAAGTTTTTTATTAACTGAAATAAACCATTGCTTAGAAGGAATAGGTTCAATTAAAGTGTTACAACGATAGCAAGTTGAAAGATTATTTTCAATTTTTTCTTCCTTAATTATTAGTTTTGATTTTTTTAAATAAGTAATGATTTCTTGACGAGCTTTTAGTACAGTTTTTCCTGAAAATTGACCAAAATCTTTTTTGATATTAGCTTTTTCATTAATAACTTGTATTGATTTTAATTTATTTTTTTGAGCTATTTCCCAATCAATCATAGCGTGAGCTGGCGTGACTCCTAGAGCTCCTGTCCCAAAATTCATATCAACTTCTGGGTCAGTAATAATTTTAATTTCTAGTTGAATCCCACAAAAATTGGCTTTAAATTTTTTTCCAATAAAGTCTTTGTAGCGCTTATCTTTAGGATTAACAGCCACTGCTGTGTCACCTAGTTTGGTTTCAGGTCGAGTAGTGGAAATAGCAATAGGGAATTTTTTGTCATATTTAAAAGTGTATAAAATTGATTTTTCAGCAGTGTGTTCAACTTCATCATCAGCTAAAGTTGATTGGCAACGAGGGCACCAATTAACAATTCTTTCTCCTCTGTAAATTGCACCAGCTTTGTACATATCAATAAACATTTTTTCAACAGCTTTTTTTCGAGATTTATCTAAAGTAAAAGCTAAACGAGACCAGTCTAAACTGGCTCCCATTCGGCGGGTTTGGTTTAAGATCGTTGATTGAGTATTTTTCATAAAATCCCAAGCTTCTATCATAAACTTTTCTCGTCCTAGATCATAACGACTCAGTTTTCTTTCTTTAAGAAGTTTTTTTTCAACAACATTTTGAGTAGCTATGGCAGCGTGATCAGTTCCTGGAATCCATAAAGTTCGGTAATTATTCATTCTGTGATAACGAATTAATAGATCTTCAATAGCCAACATCGAAGAATGACCAAGATGAAGTCTGTCGGTAATGTTGGGTGGAGGGAGGATGATAGTGTAAGTTTTAGCATTTTTTGGCAAACTCAAATTATCTGGATTGAATTTTCCGGAATCTTCCCATAATTTATAAATTTTTTTCTCAGTTTTTTGAGGATTGTAAGTTTTATCGAGATTAGTCATAAAGTTGATAAGGTAGAAAGTTTGAAATAACAAAATCACCTTAGGTGAAATACTTAATACCTAATACTTAATATTTGCTAATTAATACTACCCTTGATTTTACCTGAACTAACTAATAAAGCAAGAGAAAGCCAGAAGATAAATTGACCCTGAGGAATTGTCCAAAAATAATGATCAAAGATTCCTAAGATTATAAAACTACTAAAAGCAATTAAGAATAATTCATTTTTATTTGATAAATTAGTGGTAATTATATTTTTAATAATAAAAACTAAAATTAGCAAAAGGCCGATCAAGCCAATTTCACTCCAAATTAGTAAATATAAGTTATGAACTGGCTGAATATTCCAATCAGGTAAATTGGTTGGATTTATTTTTTTAAATTCAGAAACAAATTGACCAATTCCAATTCCAAAGATGAA
Source organism: Candidatus Moraniibacteriota bacterium (assembly GCA_018399935.1). Classification (GTDB taxonomy): domain Bacteria; phylum Patescibacteriota; class Minisyncoccia; order Moranbacterales; family DUUL01; genus UBA2773. The sequence continues at coordinate 769 of JAGYNP010000026.1, read as the reverse complement.
GTTATTTTTAATTATTAATTCAGAGAAATTTGTATATTCTTGACGAAGAGTTAGAGATTGATCTTGACAATTGACAGAGCAAAGTCTTGCTGGTATGAATTGGTAGAAACTGGTTAGAATAATAATTAAAAAAAGAATAATTGGAAGTAAATATTTAAATAGATATTTTTTGTTTAAGAAATATTTTAAATGTCTTAATATTATTAAGAAACCTAGATAGACAGTTATTAACCAAACGCTTCTAGAAAAAGTAATAATAATACCAGTAAAAATTAACATTAAACCAACATAAAAATGAATTTTTTTGATTAAATTTAAGTGAGAAGGTTTAATGTTGATTTTTTTTAGTTTTTTGGAAGGTTTAAAGGGGATTTCGAAATTTTGATCTAAAACAAAATAAAGACCAGTAATTAAACTTAGAAAGAGGAAAGCTCCTAGTAGATTAGGATGTGGAAATGTTCCGTAGGCTCTAATAAATTTTTCACCTTCTACTTCTAGCTTGGCTACTCCAAGAATATTTGAATTTAAAAGACTTTCTCCGAAAAATTTTAAATTAAGAGATTTTTGGAAGATGAATTGGAGTAGAGAAATAATTGACTGAATTGCTCCGGAAATAAAAATTAAATAGACAACTTGGTTGAAAAAATTTTTATTTTTATCAGTTTTAATAAAAATTATAAAAAACAATAGAACTTCTATAATTCTTAAAGAATTGTAGAGAGCTGGAAATAAATTAAAAGCTATAAAAAAAGAATTTAATAGTAAATAA
>JAGYNP010000025.1 GCA_018399935.1 Candidatus Moraniibacteriota bacterium | reverse complement strand
GTAGGCAGGTGAATCACAGTTTTCAAAATCCAAAATTGTAAACTCAAATTTTGAATTTTGGAAATTGTGATTTGGTGCTTATTCGGAATTTTAAATTTGATTTGAAACAATTTAGAATAATTTGAACTTTGGGATAATTTTTAAGTGTAGTAAAGTGTTGAATCCAGAAACCATAAATAAAAATGTTTGGAATAGATTAACAAAAATTTATAAAAAGGGTCAGATTTCTGGTGCTTATCTTTTTATTGGTTCTAGAGGTTTAGGAAAAATGGAGTTGGCTTTTGATTTTATAAGTTTAGAAAAAAAATGGAAAAATAAAAGAAATCTGATTGAAGCTGGAATTCATCCAGATGTAGTGGTAGTTAGACCTGAGATAGAAGAAAAAAATGGAAAAATAAGAGAAAAACAAATTTCGATTGAACAAACACAAGAAGCTTTAAGAATGTTTAGTTATTTTCCTCAAGAAATGGAGAATAAATTTTTATTAATTGAATCAATTGACAAATTAACAGTTAATGCTGGTAATAATCTATTAAAAACAATTGAAGAATTATCAGGAAATTTTGTAATAATTTTGACTGCTTCAGGTGAAGATGGTGTTTTGGATACGATTAAATCTCGTTGTCAGAGAATTTATTTTAATTTAAAAACTAAACAGGAAATTGAGAAATTTATCAAGAAACAACAAAAAGAATTAGACGATTATTTAATAAAAGACATTGTTATTTTTTCTAGAGGAAGAATTAAGGAAACTGAAAGAATTCTAAAAGATTTAGAATATTTGAAAAAAAAATTAAGCAAGCTGACTAATTTTAGAAAAGCTTTAAAAGGTGATTTGAAGATTGGATTTCAGATAGCTCAAGATAATTCTAAAGATACACAATTATTAAATGAATATATAATGGATTGGATTTATTATCTAAGAGTTTTTTTAAAGAAGAATATTTTAAATGATCAAGATGTTAAAATCCAAAAAAAAATTTTTCAGATATTAAAAGAATTGAATCAAACTAGAAAAATTTTAGTGAGTAACTCTAATGTTAATAACAGATTGTTGCTAGAAAATTTTTTTGTACAAATAAAATAGAAAAAAATAATCTAAAAATTTAAATTATTTAAAATTGTTTCAAATTCATACTATTAAATAAATTTTGTTTGATTTTATTTTAACTAAAATTATTTAATAGTGTGAATTTGGAATAATTTGGAATTTGAACAATTTATTAATTATGTTAGAAGAAGAAACAAGGATATTTGATAGATTAACTATTTTTTTATCTCTATTGTTAATAGGTTTGATTTTGATTATGGGAGGGCTTTTGCTTTCAAAAGAAAAAAACATTAAAACTAATATTAAATTTTTTAATCAGTTTAATAAAGAAAAAGAGTTTGATGAGATAATTAAAAATGATAAAATATTAATTTCTTTTAGTGGTCCAATTCAAAATAAAACTGTTTTGGAAAATTTAAAAATTGAACCAAAATTAAATTTTAATTCAAAATGGAGAAATAGTCGTCAGCTAGAATTAGAAATTAAAGAGAATTTAGTCCCCGATTTTAGATATAATTTGATTATAGAAAAATTCAAGAGTAAATGGGGAATTACTAATAAAAAAAAGAATAAGGTTTTTTCAACTGATCCTTTGCCTAAAATAAAGAGCATTAAATCAATTGAAAATCAAATTGAAGTTAAAGTTGATAAAAAAATTGTTTTTGCTTTTGAAGAAGTTCCAGCCGATCAATATTTTTTAAAAATAAAAACAGAACCTAATTTTGATTTTCAAATTATTTCTTCAGAAAATAAAAATGAAATAATCATAAAACCGATTGAGAATTTAAATTTTGACACAGAATATACTTTAGTAGCTGAATTAAAAAGTCAAAAGTATTTTGATTTTAGTAGGACAATTAAAGAATTTTCTTTTAAGACCGAACGGCCACCAGTTGTTGTTTATGGATTTGATCAAAATAAGATACCCACTAGAACTGAAATTCGTGATAAAATGTTGGATCCAGTAATAGTTATTGGTAGATATGTTGATATTGATTTAACTAATCAAAATCTTTATATTTTTGAAAATGGTCAAGAAAAAGGAGCTTTTAAGGTTTCGACTGGAATAAGAGGTATGAATACGCCAACTGGCGAATTTAAAGTTATGGGAAAATATACCAGACCTTGGTCAAAGACGTATGGTTTGTTTATGCCTTGGTTTATTCAATTTACCAGTCAAGGGCATGGAATTCATGAATTACCAGAATGGCCAGGTGGTTATAAAGAAGGAGTTAATCATCTTGGGATTCCAGTATCTCATGGTTGTGTGAGGTTGGGGATTGGGCCAGCCAGAGAAGTTTATGATTTTGTTTATAAAGGGACACCGATATTGATACATTACTAATAATTTATAAATTTAAAAGCTTTAAAATTTTCAATTAATTTACAATAATTTATTTTTTAATTTTCAAACTTATATGAGCAGAACTCGTATTTATTGGAAATTTTTGAATTGAGCATTGATTGTGAATTAAAAACTGTGAATTGAAAATTAGTTTTTTAAATTCTGCTTCTAAGGAAACTTTATTTATAGTAAGATAATATTAAACTAGTAAAATAAATTATGTCTAAAAAAATTCTTATAATTGATTCTAATGCCTTAATTCATCGAGCCTATCATGCTCTTCCGCCTTTTACTACTAGGCAAGGTCTTTTGGTTAATGCTGTTTATGGTTATATAACAACTTTACAAAGTGCTATTGATAAAATTGAGCCTGATTATATTTTGGCTACTTTTGATTTACCAGGAAAAACTTTTAGACATGTAAAATATGATTTATATAAAGCTAATAGAGAAAAATCTCCTGATGATTTGTATGAACAAATTCCTTTAGTTAAAAAATTTTTGAATGCTTGCGATATTCCAATTATAGAAAAACAAGGTTTTGAGGCTGATGACATAATCGGAAGTGTTTCAAAGTTGCTAAATGGTAATAAAGATATTGAAAAATATATAGTCACTGGGGATAAGGATACTTTGCAATTGGTAAATAATAATACTAAAGTTTTTACTTTAAGTAGGGGGATTACTGATTCGGTTATTTTTGATAGAGAAAAAGTAATAGAAAAATTTAAAATAAAGCCCAGTCAAGTAGTTGACTACAAAGCTTTGAGAGGCGATCCCTCTGACAATATTCCTGGAGTAGCTGGAGTGGGAGATAAAACTGCCACTAATTTGATTTTAGAGTTTGGAAGTTTGGAAAATGTCTATAAAAATCTAGATAATATTAAATCTGAGTCCATTAAGAAAAAGTTAAAGAAAGATAAGGAGAAAGCTTTTTTGAGTCAAGAGTTAGCTGAGATAAAACAAGATTTGGAAATTCATTTTGATTTGGATAGAAGTGAGAAAATAGATTTTTGCAATGATAAGTTTCGACAATTTTTAATAAATTTAGAATTTAAATCATTGTTAAAAAGATTTTTTTCTAAAGAAGATTCTAGAGATCAAAAATCTTTTAAAATAGAGAACTATAAAAATATCCAGAATAAATTAGATTGGCAAGAAATGCTTAAAAATATTAATAGATATCCTCAGATTGGAATTTTTTTTGAGAATAAAGAGAAAAAAGCTAAAAAAGTTGGCTTGGTGATAAAGAAAGATGATAAATTTAAAAAATATCTTATTAACGAAAAATTTATTAACAATTTTTCGGAGATTTTAAAAAATAAAAACATTTTAAAAATTGGTTATGATTTAAAAAGTAGTTTGAAAGATTTTATAAAAAATTCTCAAAATGGTCAAAAAGAATTTTTAGATAATTTTTTTGATATTCAAATTGCTAGTTATCTTATTCGATCAGGAGCTGATAATAAATTAGAGAAATTAATTTTTGAAGAATTTGGGGAAGAATTAAGGTATCAAACAACCAAAAAAGGTCAGGCTAGTTTGTTGATAGACAATTCAAAAGGGCATCGAAAGGAATTAATAGAAAAAGCTGTTTGGGTTTATAAGCTTTATGAAGAATATCGAAATAAAATTAAATCTATAGCTAAAGAACAAAAAAATAATAATAAAATTAGTAATGTAAAGAAACTTTTAGAAGAGTTGGAAAATCCTTTGGTAAAAATTTTAGCAAAGATGGAATTTTGGGGAATGAATGTTGATAAAAAGACTCTTCGGGAGGTTTCTAAATCGGCTAATAGGAAAATTGAAAAATTAGAAAAAGAAATTTTTGAATTATCTAAACAAGAATTTAATATTAATTCCCCGATGCAATTAGCTGATATTTTGTATAATAAATTAGAGATTCCGACTAAGGGTATTAAAAAAGGTAAAAATAATTTTTCTACTAATATAGATCAATTAAAGAAAATAGAGAATCAACATTCAATTATTGCTAAAATAATAAAATATAGAGAAATTTTTAAACTTAAAACTACCTACGCTGATGCTTTGCCAAAATTAATTAATAAAGACGGTAGAATTCATACTACTTTTAACCAAACAATAACAGCTACCGGAAGGCTTTCGTCTTCCATTCCAAACTTGCAAAATATTCCCAAAAAAGGTAAATTGGCTAAAAAAATTCGGAGAGCTTTTTCTGTTTCTGAAGGTAAAAAGTTAGTTTCTTTGGACTATTCTCAAGTTGATTTGAGAGTTGCGGCTCATGTTTCTGGTGATCCCAAAATGATTGAAATTTTTCAAAATGATAGAGATATTCATCAAACAACAGCAGCTTGGGTTAATGATATAAATTTTGATGAAGTCACAAAAGAACAGAGAAGTGAGGCTAAATCATTAAATTTTGGAGTTTTGTATGGAATGGGTGTTTATGGTTTTATGCAGGATAGCGGAGTTTCAAAAAAAAGAGCAGAGTTTTTTATTGATCAATATATGAATAATTTTAAAGTTCTTAAAGAATATTTAGAAAAAACTATAAAATATGCAATTAATTATGGTTATGTTGAAACTGAAATGGGACGAAGGCGGTATGTTAGTGGAATTAGTTCAAATAATTTTCAAATTAAAAATGCTGCTGAAAGAATTGCCATTAATCTTCCAATTCAAGGTTTGGCAGCTGATATTATGAAAAAATCAATGATTGATATGGAGGAGAAAGTTTTAAAGAAATACAAAAAAGACGAAGTTAAAATGATTTTGCAAATTCATGACGAATTGATTTTTGAGGTAGATGAAGATTTGGTAAATAAATTTAGTCAGAAAGCTAAGCAAATTATGGAGAAAACTTATGAATTAAAAGTTCCTTTAAAGGTTGAATTTTCGATAGGAAATAATTGGGGAGAACTTTGATTAACATTTGGTATTAAGCGAGAAAATTTTTAATTTTAAATTTTTCTGTTTCGGCAAGTAATTTGAAACAGGAATGGAATTAACTTATGTTTAGTAATTAAAATTAAAAAAACTAAAGTAATAGAGGAGTCAAAGAAATTTATCTTTATTTAAATTAAAAAATAAGAATAAGAATTAAAACATTATTATGTACTATAACATGGTAGTGGTTGTAGTTTTTTTGGTTTATTTAATTTGTTAAGGATCTTGGTGACTCATTAAAAGTTTTTAAAAATAATAAATGAATAAAAATTATTTTAAAGCAATTGCAATTTTAGCTGGAACGGTTCTTGGTGCAGGAATATTTACTGTACCTTATGTTATTCAAAAAGCTGGAATATTTTCAATTATTCTTTATTTTCCAATATTATGTTGGGTTCAGTTAATTTTACATTTGATTTATGCTGAAATAGTTTTAGCGACTAAAAAAAGACATCGAATGGTTGGTTATGTGGGGATTTATTTTAATGTTTTTCTAAAGAAAATTTCTTTTTTAATATCTATTTTAGGAAAGAATGGAACTTTAGTGGCTTATGTTATTTTAGGAGGAATGTTTTTGCATCAACTTTTAAATCCTTTTTGGGGAGGAAGCTTAATTCTTTATACGATTCTTTTATTTTTTATTGAAACACTGATAGTCTTTTTTGGCTTAAAAATGATTGCTAAAGTTGAAGTTTTTCTAACAGCTTTACTAATAATAGCAATTGGAAGTTTGAGTTGGAGAAGTTTTGGTTATTTAAATTTTAATAATTATGATTTTTTAAATTTAAATAATTTATTGATGCCTTATGGGGCAATATTTTTTGCTATTGGAGGGCAAGCTGCTGTTCCTGAAGTCTGTCAGCTTTTAAAAAATGAAAAAAGAAAAATTAGAAGTGCCATAATTTGGGGAACTTTTTTACCAGTAGTCTTGATTGCTTTTTTTGCTTTTTTGATGGTTGGAGTAACTGGTTCAGAAACAACGCCTGATGTTTTAGCTGGTTTAACTAGTAAATTTAATAATTGGATTATGGTGCCAGCTTTATTATTTGGTTTATTGACTGTGGTAACTTCTTATATTGTTATATCTCAATCTTTGAAAGAGGTTTATTGGTGGGACGAAGGAATTAATGAATATTTAGCTTGGTTTTTGGCCACAGTTGTTCCTTTTGGGATTTATCTAATTGGAGTTAAAGATTTGATCGGTGTAATTGGTTTAACTGGTGCTATTACGGGGGGACTTTATGGCATTATCTTAATTTCAATTTATTTAAAAGTTCAAGAAAAAAAAAGGCAACGGTTGGTTTGCAAAAAATATTTAAACAGAAAATTGGCATTGGGTTTGTCATTGATCTTTATATTAGGAGTAATTTTAGAAATTTTTGGATTTTTTAAATAGTATTTTTAATTTCAAATAAAAAGTTTAAAAAAATGAAATAATTAAGTCAAAATTTCTGATATTGGGGTATTGTTACTATTTACAATATTAAAATAATATGGTAAAATAATAGGGTTTTTAATTAAATAAGTTCTTTAATTTTTTAAAAAGGAGAAAGTGCGGATGGAAAAAAAATTAACGGTTGAAATTTTAGAAGGTAAACATTCTAGACCAGCACCGACTGGAACAAGAAATTTCTTTAAACAACTTTTAAAAGATTCTGGAATTAAAAAAGGTGTTTTTAAAATTTTATTAGGGAAACAAATTAGAGGAGCAGATAAAGCCAAAAGAATAATTGTTCATAATATTGATCAGCAAACAGGAACTATTTTAATGAAAGCTCAAATTAATGGTAAAAGAGATCAAAGATTTGAAATGTTTCTAACATTACCAAATCAATTCAAGCAGAGACCTGAAATTTTTTTTAAAGCTTTAAAAAGGGGAGAAAGATTGATCAATAATCCATCTAAGATTAAGAAGCAAGAAAAAGTTCAAGAAGAAGACGATAATTTTGAGAAATTTGTAGAATCTAAACCTGAAAAAATAAAAGTTTCTCAAAAATCTTCAAAAAGGATTGGTTTTAATCATCTTATTTCTGATGAGGATTCCGTTTATCTTTTTTGGTTGGAAATTAAGGAAATATTTGGTAATGATGGACAAAAGATGGTCAGCAGAAAGTTTTTGATTGAGAATTTTCTTATAAATTATGGTCATAGTGCGACTTGTTATAAATTTATAGCAAAACTAATTGAAATGAATATTTTTTCAGAAACTGAGACTTTTTCTGGAAAAAGGAGATATTTGACTATCGGAAGTAAATTAAAAAAAATTATTTCTAAGATAGAAAAAAGATCTCCTAATAGTAAAAAAAATAGTTTCAATTTTAAAAAAGTTAAAGAACTTCAAATTTTAGTTAGTAAAAAGAATGAATTGGAGAGTTTGATTTTAGAAAAAGAAGCTACTCTGAAAAATCTTGAAGAAGATTTAAATAAGCTTAAAGCAGAAATTAGTTTAGAAATGCAACAAGCAGAAGAAAAGCTTGATGCTCTAAACAAACTTTTGGGTTAATTTCTACAAACGCCTTATTGCAAAATTTTGCAATAAGGTGTTTTTTTAAATTTCTATGTTATAATTTCATTGTTTATAAAGATTCATTAAATTTACAAGCTTTTACTTAACTATTGATTAGAATCTTCCAGCATCTCTTTAACATCTTAACTTTTGAATTAAATTTATGCCTGAATTGCCTGAAGTAGAAACTATTGTTAGAAATTTGAATAAAACTATTGTTGGTTACAAAATAGTTGATTTTTGGACTGAATGGAAAAATTCAATTAAATTAGATTTAAATATTTTTAAAAAAGATATAAAAGGTGCGATTATTAAAAGAATAAAAAGGAGAGGCAAAAACATTCTTATTTTCTTAGATAATTCTCGGGTTATTTTAATTCATTTAAAAATGACAGGACACCTTTTATTTAAAGATAAAAATCATAAAAAAAATAAAAATTTTGAAGAAAAAGTCAATCAATATATCAGGCATATTTGGTATTTAGAGAAAAATAGAAAAGAAGCTAGTTTGGAATTTTCTGATTTAAGAAAATTTGCTAAAATTCAATTGATTAAAAAATCTGAATTGAATCAGGATATGGGATTGAGTCGATTGGGAGTTGAGCCTTTAGAAAAAGAGTTTACGC
>JAGYNP010000024.1 GCA_018399935.1 Candidatus Moraniibacteriota bacterium | reverse complement strand
GTAGTAATAATAATTGGAATAATGTTCTGCAGACAGTTCCTATGACTGTTTGGAATTCAGATTCAGCAGGTAAACCTATCGCTTATCCAACTATGGTTATTTCTGAGGGCATGAATTATGATTCTTTTAGGGATTTTGTCGAAAAGTATAAGCCTAGTATGTTAACTATTTTGCATGATGATTCTGTTAATATTATGGAAAAAACATCAATAATGAATGTTTTATCAACTTTTAGTCATTCAGACATTCAAACTAAATCATTTTCTGATATTTATTCTTATTGGGATAATTTTGATAGTCTGATTTTAGTAGATAAAAATGATTATGAAACAGCCTTAATGGCATCAGTTGTAGCTTCTTATAAAAATATTCCAATTAAATTTGTAGATAAAAATAGCAATTGTTCAGAGTATTCTAATTTGATTAAGGATAAAAAAGTTTATGTTTATGGTAGTAGCTTAATTGATAATTTACCAATATGCATAGGAGATATTTCTTCCATAGTTGAAAAAAAAGATTTAGAGGGAATTCAAAGTTGGTATAAAAATGAAACAAAAACCGATAAATTATTATTAGTAAATCCAATCGATAATTTAAATAACAATGGTATGGAATATGAATATAATTTATCTTTATTAGCTCCCTTTTTAGCTTCTGCCAAAAATGAATTATTGGGTTATTTGCCTCTTGATTATAGTGCGACAAATATAGATCAATGTTCTAGTGGCTATTCTGATGATGTTTCAGTTTATAAGGAAAGTGTTTCGGCAAGGAGAGCTGGGGAGATTGCTTTGATAGATGATTTTTTCCCAGAGATAAAAGTTAAGGATTCTTATTTTAGAACGATAGTTGCTTCACCTAGAACTATACCTGATTCTGAATTTAGTGGATGCGAATCTTTTCCAGGATATGAAGATTCTGCTCATAGAAATGGAATAAAAATAAAACCATTAGAACTTAATTCTAGATATAATACTAATAAAAAAGGAAGGATTTATGGAGATTTTATCGATACTTCTGTCTATATTGCAAGAAGTGTTGGTTACGATCGTTTGAGAAAAGAGTTATATGGAGATAATAATTCTTCAGCTAATATTCTTGAATTTAATAGTGCGGACGAGTTTAGTGGTATAGATAAAAGGGCGGTTGAGGATCTAGATATTTTTTTGGATGATAATAATTGGGAAAGTAATTTGTTTAATACCTCAATTCATAAAATGAGTTTTGCTGGTATGCATAATATGAACGAAAATTCGAGCATGATTGTCTATGTTGGTCATGGAACATCTAATGGTTGGGCAAGTGCTAACATAGGAGACCAATTAAAAACTCCTTTTGTAGTGGGATTGGCTTGTTTGACAAATCAATACTGGCCAGGAGGAAATCCTTTTGGGGTATATGCTTTACAACAAGGTGCAATAGCTTACTATGGGGCTTTGAGTATCACAAATGCTTGGTCCTTTAATGCTTTGGATTTTTGTAAAGATCAACTTAAATTTAATAACCCTAATGTGACGATAGGTGATTTTTCAAAGTGTTTAGGGCAACCTGATTATGAAATGCTTGGGGATCCTACTATTAAGCTTAATTTTTAAAATTATGTTTAGAAAAATATTTATTTTTATACTTTTGTTCATGATACCTCTTATTGTTTCAGCGGATGATTTTTCAATAGATGTTGAATTTGATAGAAAAATATATCAAGCGGATGATACATTGGAAATAAAAGTAAAGTTAACAAATAATACTTCTCGAGAATTTAAAGGAAGTCTTTTAAGTAGTCATTATCCAGATAATGTTGATTATTTTCCAATGCCAGGCAATAAAATTATTGTTATTCCACCTTTAAGTTTTGTTGATCTTAATTATTCTCTAAAGATTCTAGAAGATTTTAAAAATGGTAATTGGAAGTATTCTTTTGTTTTGAAAGATGATAATTCTGGTAATATTGTTTCTAAAAAAATTGAATCGTTTGAAATTCGGGGTAATAAAAATAAATTAGATGCGGAATTTTTAATTTGTTCAGAAAATGAATGTAATAATAAAAATATTTTCAAAAAAAACGAGTTGGTATTTTTTAAGGTAGATTCCGATATTAGTGATTTAAACATCAGAGCAACAGTTGGTAAAACTAAGAAAGACTATGAAGATGAAATTAATTTTTATCAAAATAAAGCCGATTTTAAATTTAAAGATTCTGGGGAATATTTTATTTATTTTTCAATAGAAAAAGAAGGTTATTTTTCTAAAAAAGGTAAAAAGGAAATTTATATTATTGATAAGCCGATTAAGATTAAAAATGCTTCTGTTTGTGATGGGGATTCTGTTTGTGAGTTTGGTGAAAATAGAGATAATTGTCCACAGGATTGTTTTTCTAAATTAAGTTTTTTTGATACTCTGAAAAAAAATAGAATATTGATATTTCTTGTGATAATTATAGGGTTGGTTGTTGTGACGGTTATTTTCAGAAAAAAATCGTGGATTAAGTATGGATGGCTTAACCTTAGTAGAAAAAATAAATAAAAAAAGAAGTGCAAAATTGATGCTGCAATGTAACATTTTTTGACAAAGAACAATTAATGATGTACGATTAAAAGCGGTTTGATAAAAAATCTAATTATAAAACTGGGAGGTTGTAAATGGCTAGAAGAGAGAAAAAAAGAAAATCCAGAACTTTTTTAAAAGATGCTATCAGAAATACTCAAAAAGAGATTGATATTTTAATGTCTCGATTGGAAAAAAAATCATCTTCTTATTCTGTGGAGTGTAGGGTTTGTTGTTTAATGAATAGAACCCTACCAAATTTACAGAATAGTTTGAAATCTCTAGAGCGGAAAGAATCTAGGGAGTTCTGGATTTAATAAGTTTTAAAAAGAGGGGGAGACTAAAAAGTCAAGCCCTCTTGTGTTTCTAAATTATAGGGGTGTTATTTTGTTATTTGTTTTAAACAAAACAAATTTAAAGAAAAAATATTTAAATTTCTAATCTTAATATTTAAAAAATGAGTTCTAGAAAATTTAATCAAATTATTATTAACGGAATTATTATTCGATCTAAGTCGGATTAATTTTGTTATTATTTTCTGAAACATTAATTAATTCGACTAAAAGGTCGTTTTTTTTATTTTTAGATAAAGGTTCTTTGAAAATAATATAAAGGAATTATTTTTGGTCGGTGTATTTCATTCAAGATAGTTAAAATTTTAATTTTTTTATAATAAAATAATATTTAAAGACCATTTTTATAAAAAAAGGAGGGATAATGAAAAGCACTATTAGTGGAGAAGAAGTTGAATTTACTGAAGAAGAATTTTTTCATTTAGGTTTAAATGTTTTTTTAAAACAAGACACAACTAATTTTGAAAAAATTATAATTGAAAAATTAATAGATTTTTCAGAAAAAAATGGAATGTCGGTAGAATTTGAATTTTTTCAAGAAATTAGTAAATTAGGCAAGCAAACTTTATTTGGTGAATTAAATTAATTCTTAAATTTGGAGTTAAGAATAAAATTATTCTTAATAAAAAGGGCAGTGATAAAATCATTAGCCCTTTTTGTTTTTTAAAATTTAAAATTGTCTTTAAATATAATAAAAAGATAGATTGGTATACTGATAACTTTCAATTATTGTAGTGAATTTAGAGCAATATTTAAAAGAAAAAATTTTAAATAACTACATTATTTATAAGTTGTATGGTAAATTTATTAACTATAAAGATTAATTTGTATCATTCATTGATTTAGTTTTTAAAATATTATTCAATAAGATAAAATTTCTAAATTTGAAACTAATTTAATTGTTGACATATGTTTTTTCTATGTTAGGATAATTTTTGTGAGATTATATTTAATTAATTCAATGAACCAAATAGCCAAACAGTATTGTTTGTTTATGTTGTTTATCTGCTGGATTGTCCAGGGCAGTTTTGGTTTGTGGAGAAATTTTAATTAGATATTTTATAAAAATTCTCAATAATCCAAAGCTGACCTAAAAAGGCCAGTTTTTTTGTTCTTTTAAAATAAATTATTTTTATTTAATTTCCATATTTAAATTAAACTAAAAAAGAAGGAGAATTAAAATGGAAAAAGTTAAGACAATGAAGGTCGGAGGGTGGAATTTTTATCTTGGTTTTGACAAAATCCAAATGGATGAATTGTTTAAGGAAAGAGCAACTGATTTCTTAAAAAAATGGGTTAAGGTTTTTCCTCAAGAAGAATCTTGGGTGAGTAAGGAATTGGGAGTTCCATCTTTAATTGTTCGTTTGGACTGTGTTAATAACGGAAAGTTGGAAGTTTATGAAGTAGAAGAGCGTCCAGCTGGGATCGGTATTTCTTCTGAGATAAGTGATAATTTTTTTGAAAATATCACTATGATTAAGAAAAGTTGGCCTAAGTTCAAGTCGTTGATTTCAGATAATAGAGATACTCATGACGATAGTTTTTGGTTAGAAAGATTAACATTGGAAGAAGCACTTGATGGAGACGATCTTCTCTTGGTTCGTTCGGAGCCGGAAGAAGTTCTTTATCACAAATTCCAAAGTCGTTCCGTTAGCACTCTTGTAAATAAAGGCGATAAAAGCTATGGTGAAAAAATGGGTTTATGGAAAAAAGTTCAGTCAGAGGATTTTTTTCAATTTCCTTGGGAAAAAGGTTTTTGTTTAAAACCTAAACAGAGTTCTAAGTGTCGAGGAGTGGAAATTTTTCATCCAACTAGCAGAAAAAGGAAAAGCAAAGATAGAGTTAAAGGGGCTTCTACAAAAACCAGAATCAGAAAAACTTTGGTCAAATATGAGGAAATGTATTTGCAATCATTAATTGAACCTGAAGACTGTCCATTTTTTTCGGGGAATAAAATGGCATTAAGAATTTTTTTTGGGTACAATGTTAAAGAAAAAGAGTATCAGTTTTTAGGGGGTGTCTGGAATTCTAGACCTAATCTAAAAATTCATGGTGCTTCTGATACTGTTATGGGAATAATTGAATAATTAATTTATTTTAAAAACTTAATTAAGGAGGTTGAAAATAAACTATTTTCGACCTCCTATCTAATTTAATTTTAATATTTTAAAAATGAATAATATAATAAAAATTACCAAAGATTTAATAAAAATAAAAAGTACTAAGGATAATTTCAAAGCGAGAAAAAAAACTATTGATTATGTGGAAAGTTATTTTGAAAAAAGTGATTTGAAGATTAAAAAGTATTTAATCAATAAAAATCCGTCTATATTTATTTATAATAATTTCAATAAAGAACTAGATTTATTGTTAAATGGTCATTTGGATGTAGTAGATGGTAAAAAAGAAGAATTTAGTCCTAGAGAAAAAAAAGGTATAATTTATGGTAGAGGATCAGGGGATATGAAGGCAGGTTGTGCGGTTATGATGAAATTTTTGAAAGATTTTTCAGAACAGCAACAAGAAAAATCGATTGGTTTATTATTAACAACCGATGAAGAAGTGGGAGGTAAAAATGGTGTGGGTTATTTAGTAGAAAATCAATTAAAGAAAATAAATCCTAAAATCGTTATTGTTCCAGATGGAGGGAAAAATTTAAAAACAATTATATTAAATCAAAAAGGAATTTTACAGATTAAAATATGGGCTAAAGGAGTTTCGGCTCATGGTGCTAGGCCTTTTTTGGGGGATAATGCAATAGATAAGTTATTGAATATTTATAATAAATTAAAGAAAAAATTTCCAAATCCGTCCAAAAGAATTTGGACTAATACTATGAATTTAGGAAAATTTTTGGGAGGAAATGCTACAAATAAAGTTCCTGATGAAGCTGAAATGTTTTTAGACTTTAGATTTACTAAAATTGGAGATAGAAAGAAAATTGTTGATAAAATTTCTAAAATAACCAATAACTTTGAAATTTTAGCTGAAGGTAAGCCTTTTATTCAAAAAAAAGAGGCTAATTTTCTAATGAAATATAAAAATATAGTTGAAAAAGAATTAGGAGAAAAAGTTTTTTTTGATAAAGTAGAGGGAGCTTCTGATGCTAGATATTTTTCTAAAAAGAAGACTTCAGTTATAATAACTAAAATAAATTGTGACAATATTCATAGTGAGGGTGAGTGGGTAGAAATAAAAGAAATTAAAAATTTTTATAATATTCTAGTTAAATTTATTAATGAAATTTAAAATAATTGGGTTTTTCTTGATAGCGGTCATATTCTTGGGAGGTTGTTCAGGGAAAAAAGTTGAACTGAAAACAAACAACGAAAATAAAAAAGTTGACGGGAATCAAGAAGAACAAGTTGTTGCCAAGGAAGAGTTTCAAAATTCTTTTAAGTATCAGACCATTCAGGATTTGTTGGATCAGGAGAAAGATTTGGAATGTTATTGGAGAATAGAAAAAGCAGAAGTTTTAGCTGATGCTGATGAGGAAAATGTTAATGAAGATGCTTCAGGCGGGATTGAGGAGGGCCGGATTTTTCTCAAGGAAGGAGATTTTTTTCAAGAAATTCAAATAACTGAAAATTCTAGAAAAACTGTTATTAAAACTTTGAAAAATGGAGACTGGTTTTATCAGTGGAATTCTTTGGTGGCTGATCAGGGAGTGAAAATGCTTTTTGCGAGAGCTAAAGATTCTGAATTTTTGAAAATCAACAAGGTCTATGATTGGAATTGCCAGAAATTTTCTGGCTCAGAGGATGTTTTTCAAGTGCCGGAAGGGATCAGGTTCTTGAATTTTTAAATAAAAACCACCTCAATCCATCCGCCTCGGCGAAGAAGTGAAATGAACAAGATACAAGAAAAAAATCTCAAATTTCAAATCTCAAATCTCAAATGATTAAAATTAACACTCAACATTCAATATTCAACATCCATTCAACAATCAATATCTCAATATTCAATTCACCTCCGCCAGCTGGCGGAGGCGGAAAGGCGAAAAAAATCTGAAACTAAAAGCCTTTGGATTTTTTCTTGTTTTTAATTTGTTTGCGTCCTTGTATCTTGCTTGCCTCGCCGAAATGAAGTGTAGTCGGGTGTCCTTAAAATTTTAATTAAAAAATTCAAAATTGAAATAAAGTTTAGAAATTAGAAATTAAATAATTGAAAATTTACCTACCTGCCGGTAGGCAAGGTTGTGAATTGAAAATTAAAGCGGATGTTTTGAATTTTAAAAATTAGAATTTGGTACTGTGATTTGACATTTTAAGCTGAAATTGGTAGAATATTTGACTAAAGAAAAACTTAGTTAATAATATAATTTTTAGTTATGAAGGATTTCAAATCAAAATATTTTATAGGTTTCGGAATTGTGTTAGTGGCCTTGGTGGTTTTTGCCACAATCAGAGTTGGAGCTGGGTCAACTTTAGTCTATGTTGATGCTGATTATTCTGGAGAAGAAGAAGGATCTTCTTCAAAGCCTTTCACTAAAATTCAAGATGCCATAGATAAAGCGGCTGATAAAGATCGAGATGTTTATATTAGAGAAGGGGAATATGAAGAAAACATAAAACTCTTAGAAGATGTTAAACTTTACGGAAGTGATAAAGACGAGGTTATGATTGAGGCAGAGGATGATGACGAACCAGTAGTCAAAATGTATGATGATTCTGAAATTTTCGATGTCACTCTCAAAGAAGGGCAATATGGAATTTTAGTTAATGATGGAAGTAAAGCTTTTATCCAAGACTGTATTATTATAGACAATGAGGATGATGGGATTTTTATTCAAGAGGCTGAGACTGACAACGATGAAATAGTTGAAATTTATGACAGCTTTATTGCTCACAATGGTTGGAATGGAATTTATTCTGAAGAAAGAAAGTTTTCAATAAAAAGAAATGAAGTTTACAATAATGATGGTGATGGGGTAGAATTTGCTGATAATTCAGAGGGAGTTTTCAAAGATAATTTAGTTAAAAAAAATGATGGAGTGGGACTTAGAATTTTTATTGACAAAAGCGAGTTATACATTAAAGACAATACCTTTCGAGATAATAATAAAAGTGGAATAGAAGTAGGAACTGAAGGTCAATTGGGAAAAATTGTTTTAGACAGAAAAAATAAATTTTATAAAAATGGAAATTATGGAATTATTAGAGTAGAAAGATCTTCTTTTTCTTTTGACCAATGGAATCAAAGTTTTGTAATTGAAGACGGAGTGACTTTTTGGGATAATGATGATGGTGAGATTTCTCATTTTGTTAGGGTTTACTAAATCCCACTAAATTTTTTATGTATTCTTACTTTTTTATATTAGGCAATAATTTTGCCTTATCAATAGCAGAAATATTAAATAAATTTCAACCTGAAAAATACTCTTTGATAAACAAAGAAGTTTTGAGGGTTGATTTTAAAAAAGAATTTAAAGTTCAAAAAGCTATTGAAAAAATTGGGGGAACAATCAAGATTGTTGAACTTTTGGAAAAAGATTATTCAGATTTGTTAGAGGCAGTTGAAAAATATTTACCTGAAAATTTTGAGGGTAAATATAAATTCGGGTTTTCTTTTTATGGAGAAGGGCGGAAGAATTTCAAAGGAACTGCTATGGCAATTAAGAAGGAATTAAAAAGTAGAAAAATTTCTAGTCGGTGGATTATTAGCAGAGAGATTAATCTCTCAAGTGTGGTTGTTAGTAAGAATAAGTTGGTTGAAAATGAAGCGGATTTTGTGGTAATTGAAGAAAAGGGCAAAAAATATTTGGGGGTGACCAGAGCAGTTCAGGATTTCGAAAAACTTTCTTGGCGAGATTATGGTCGGCCAATGAGGGATAGTTACTCGGGAATGATTCCTCCTAAATTGGCTCAGATAATGTTAAATATTGGTTTGCAGGGAAAAACTGACAGAATTTTGCTGGATCCTTTTTGTGGTTCCGGGACAATTTTAATGGAAGCTGGTTTGATTGGAGTAAGAGAAATTATCGGAACTGATTTCTCAGAAAAAGCTATCAAAGACAGTCAAATAAATTTGAGATGGGCTAAAAATAATTTTCAATTTAAAGAAAAGAATAATATAGAAGTTGAAAAAGTTGATGTAAGGAAATTAAGTAGTCATTTGGGGAAAAAATCGATAGATGTGATCGTAACTGAACCTTTTTTAGGTCCACAAAGAAAAGGGGAAGATTTGGAAAAAGTTAAAAAGTCTTTGGAAGAATTATACAATCAGGCTTTAATTCAGTTTCAAAAAGTTTTAAAAAATAATGGTCGAGTAGTTATGATTTGGCCAGTTTTGAGAAAAACAAAAAAAAGTTTTTTAAATCTGGAATTAGGTGAATTTAAGATAGTAAATCAAATTCCAGCTGATTTGAAATTAGAAAAAACCAAAAGAGGAACAATAATTTATGGAAGAAAAAATCAAAGAGTTTGGCGAGAAGTGGTGGTTTTGGAGAAATAAAATTAAAAATAAAATTTGAGGGAAAAGCACTTGATTTGGTAAAAAAGAATAAAAGGTTTTTTTAAAAGTCATCGGTCGTTAGTTATCGGTTATCTTCAAGGTATGTTTTGATTTTCAAAAAAATTTGTGGTTGATTGCTTTTTGTTGTATTATGTTAACAAGAGACAACTTAAAAAATAAATAATCCCAGTTAGATATTATTCTAAGAACAGATCTAACGGGACAATCCCCAGTTAGATAGTGCCCCAAACTTCGTTTGGGACAATCTAACGGGGCAAGTAAAAATGGAAAAATTTAATAACTTCAATTCTCCCGAAAAACCAAAAGAGGAAGAGCTAAAAAAAGAAAATCAAAGTCTCAAAGAATTGGCCGAGAAAGAACTGGGTTGGCTGAAAGAAAAATTGAGCGAGGAAGATTATCAAAAAGCTATTCAACAAAAAGTAGCTGATTTGGAGTTGGATGATGAGAACTTAGAGTTTGCCAATCAAAATTTAGAAGAAAATTTAGAAAAAAATAAAAAAGTTAAAGAATTGTTTTTGAAAACCCGAGAACTTTTGAAAGATAAAATTTTAGAACTTCGGTCAGCTAAAATTGACAGTATGACTAATCTTAAGACCAGAAAATATTTCTTCTCCGAGGCTATTCCCAAAGAACTTTCTAAAATTTTGGGTGAGAATATTAAAGATATTTCTGACCAGGAATGGCTAGAAATTTTGAAAGACGATCAAAAAGCTGAAGAATTGGAAAAGATTGACTTAACAATTGCGATGATTGATTTGTCTTATCTTTCATTGGCCAATCGAGATGGGCATACTTCCGGAGACGCTCTATTGTCGGAATTAGGAAAGACAGTAGCAGAAGACAAAGAAGTTAAAAAACATGGTCACCGGTATGGTGGGGATGAGTTTACTTTTTTGTTCAAAGATATCAAGGAAGCCAAGGAGAAAATGGAAGATTTAGAAAAGAGTTTTTCTAATTTGAGTGAAGTTTCTAATTTGGCTAATTATGGCTTGAAGCCTAATTTGGATGTGGGAACGGCTAGATTTTTTGAGGGGGTGAAAGTTTTTAGAAAACTTTTTAAAAATGAAACTGCTAGGGATTTTTTTGAAAAAAATAAAGCTTTTAATGAACTGAATAATATTTGGTTGATGTTGGCTGACAAGCGTGCTTTTTTGATTAAAGCTCAAAAAAGAATTCCTCTTTTAATGAAGAGGTATCAAGAAGGTTATCGTCTAGATGGAACAGTCAAAGACCAAGAAAAAGCCAAGCACTATGACTTGTTGGTAAAATATTTGGGAAAAGGGGCTTATGAAATTGATAAATCTCAGATTGCTGAATTAATTGAAAAGTCTGGTGGAGATGTTTATAGCAGAGACGAATTGGTTTGGGAGTTTATCAAAGAAGTGGAGAAGAAAAAATTGCGAGATGACGGTGAGTATGATTCTTTGAGAGATGTGGCTATTGCCGAAGAAGCTGGTATTATTGAATAATAAAAAATCAGTATTTAAATCAGTATTTAAATCAGTATTTAATTTTTTTTGTTAAATTTTAAAAATTATTTATAAAGTTCATTTTCTTCTGATTTTTAAAAGGAGATGAAATGAGGCGGAATTAAAAAATAAAAAAAATTTTAAGTTGAGGGCTGTTGGATTAACAGATGAATTTTTAGGTTATTGATTTGTTGTTGAATTTAGTTTTTGGTGTTACAATAAGATCACTTTCAAGTATTTTTTTGCTTTGGTAAGATAGGTAAAACTGTCATCCAAAGTAGTTTTAATAATTAAAAAAAAGTTATGAGTGTGGAGTTTAATGGAGAAAATTTTCAAAAGGAAGTTTTAGAAGCTTCTAAAGAGAAACCAGTTTTAGTTGATTTTTTTGCTCAATGGTGTGGTCCATGTAAAATTCAAGGTCCAATTGTTAATGAATTGGCTGAAGATGTAAAAGATAAGGCTATAGTTGGAAAATTAGATATTGAAAAAGCGAATGATATTGCTGGAGAGTATGGGGTGATGAGTATTCCGACTATATTAATTTTTAAAGACGGAAAGGTTAAAGAGACTATGGTCGGACTAAGAGAAAAAGGAACTCTAATTGAAACTTTAAAAGAATATTATTAGGAATAAGTTCTGTAGAAGAACTTGAAATTAAGCCTCAGTAAAATTAAAATATCTTTTGAGCGTTTTTGTATTGAATTAAAAATCACCCCAGCCCTCCTTTAAAAAAGGAGGGTGACGCTTAGGGAAAGCTTTTTTAAAGACAGATTTTTTGCTGGTTTATTTCTGGGGGTAATTTTTCAAATTTTTTTGAATTTAGTATTATGAAAGCTAAGAAATCATTGGGGCAAAATTTTTTGATTGACACCGCGGTGGTTGATAGGATAATTGAAGTGGGGGAAATATCAGAAAAGGATAATGTGGTGGAAATCGGCCCAGGGCGAGGTTTTTTGACGAGGGCTTTGGCTTGCCGAGCCGGTAGAGTTTTGGCGATAGAAAAAGATGAAGAATTGGCCAGTTTTTGCCAGAACAGTCTCAGGGCTCCTAATTTGGAAATTTTAGCTGGAGATGTTTTGGAAGTTGATTGGGAAGAGATTTTAACTCAGAGAGAATTTTTAGATTTTAAGTTGGTGGCTAATATTCCTTATTATATAACTGGTAAAATTTTAAGACTATTCTTAGAAAATTCTTTTCAACCAAGCATTTTAGTTTTGATGGTTCAAAAAGAAGTGGCGGAGAGGATTTGTGCTAAACCAGGGAAATTGGGAGTTTTGTCTTTGTCAGTTCAATATTTTGGAGAGCCAGAAATGGTCGAAATTGTGCCTCGAGAGAAATTTAATCCAGTCCCAGATGTTGATTCAGCTGTTTTGAAAATAGTAGTGAAAAATGAAAATCGTCTGAGTCCAGAGGAAGAAAAGAAATTTTTCAGATTGATCAAAGTTGGTTTTTCTAGTCCCAGAAAAACTTTAGTTAACAATCTTTCGGCTGGTTTGCAAAAAGACAAAATTGAAGTGGAGAAGATTTTAAAGCAAATTGGATTTGATGGAAAAACCAGAGCCCAGGAATTGGGGGTGGAGGAGTGGAGGAGGGCGATTGGTTTTTTTGATTGAAAAAAGTAATTGTCCGTTGTGATAAATAAAAGTTATTGTGAGTAGGAGAATTTATAATTTATAATTTGTAATTTGTAAACAATTTTCAATTATTTAATTATTTAATTTTAAAATAAAAATTATTGAAATATTTAGTGCAAACAACAACTTCTTGAGAATCCAAAAAAAGTTGTTTATAAATTTAAAATTAGATATTAGATATTGTTTATAAATTACAAATTACAAATTATAAATTTGAGGAGGAGCTACCTAGAATCAAAAAAGCGTATCGTATTGACACGCTTTTTTGAATTCAGAAAGAAGTTTATTATTCTTCATTAATGCTTTTGGCATTGGTTCTTTTGAAGGTTACCGAAAACTGAGGTTCATAGACTGAATCGTTGTTGTCTTTTAGTTCAATTGATTTTCCATCCATTAAATTGCTCATAGCGATGTCAGAAAGCATTTGTTTTAGTTCTTTTTGTTGGTCTTTGGCAATTTCTAAATCTTGAAATCGTTGACCCATTTCAGCTTGAACTATTCCTTGGATTTGTTTTCTTTTCTCAGTTAGCTCTTTTATTTGGTCTTGAATTTCTTGGTATTCATTGGCATTGACTAAAGCATCTTTGTATTCGGTTTGAATTTCTTTTTGGGTTTTTTTGACCTCTTCTAGATCATTGAAAATCTCTTGAATGTCTTTCATGGGTTGAGGGAATTAACCATTTAGCGCACTTCTTTGTTGGATTTTCCGCTACTCGTTCGACGCACCAAGTAAGTGCGCCTCACTCGTTGCTCAAATCCGTCTCGAATCGCATCTAAATATTTAATTCCTGATATTAATTATTATTATTATTATTATTATTTAATTTTTTATTTATGATATTTTTGTGTTTTAAAAACTAACTCGCCTAATGTCATTGTTGAAAGACTTTTATTTGAGATTCTAACCAGTTGTTATTTGTGTAGCGTAATAGCCTCTTGTTGATTAAATAAAAATCTTTTAAACAATTAATTTAGCGGAACAAATAACAACTGGTTAGAATAAAATTTTAGATGAGTTTAATCACAAAAATAATTTTAACATAAAAAAGTTTTATTGAAAACAGTTTAATTTTTTGATATTATTTAAAAGTATTAGATTTATTTTAATTTTATAAAAATTTTTACTTTAAAATACAAAAAAATGACAAAAAAAAGCAAAATTATTTTGGGGGTTTTAGCAGTTTTATTATTAATATCAACCGCTTTTTATTTTTTTAGGGATGTAGATAAAAAACAGGTCTTGATTAATTCACTCTCAGTAGTGGATAAAATTACTCAACTTTTACCAATAGAGCAAAATACTAAAAATGAAATTCAAGCTATTGATAAATTTGTCCAATATTTTAGTCAAAAAGATGATGTAGAAAGAAGATATTTGATATTATTACAAAATAATATGGAATTACGACCGACAGGAGGTTTTTTGGGTCAGTATGCTGTTCTAAAAATGAAAAACGGAGAAGTAACTTCTCTTTTCGTAGAAGACGCTAATTTATTGG
Organism: Candidatus Moraniibacteriota bacterium; assembly: GCA_018399935.1. Taxonomy (GTDB): domain Bacteria; phylum Patescibacteriota; class Minisyncoccia; order Moranbacterales; family DUUL01; genus UBA2773. Next base: position 7,676 of record JAGYNP010000024.1, on the reverse strand, counting down.
ATCAAAGAATTACAGCTAGTGTTTCTGCACCCTATCCATTTGAAAGAATGATGGAAATTAAAAAATGGAAATTTAGGGATTCTAATTTTTTTCCTGATTTTCCAGCTAGTGTCGAGAAAATTAAATATTTTTATCGTTTAAGTGGCGGTAATGATAATTTTGATGGAGTTATTGGGGTTAATGCTTCAGTTTTAAATGATATTTTAGAAATCACTGGACCGGTAACGGTTCCAGGTTATCCAGGAACTTATACTAGTGAAAATGCTATTTTGAAATTGGAAGAACAAGTTGAAAAAGCTTATTTAATTAATGGTGATTTAGATGCAACTAATAGAAAATTGATTCTTAAAAAAATGGCAGTTATTATTGTTGATCGATTAAGTTCGATTTCTAATATTTCTAAAATAGCAGAATTAACTTTAGAGGAGTTAAGAAATAAAGACATTCAATTTAATTTTGAAAATGCTGAATTACAAAGTTTAGCTGAGAAAGTTGGTTGGGCTGGAAAAATTAATCAAGAATGGGACGGAGATTATTTAATGGCGGTGGATGCTAATTTGGGAGCTTTGAAATCTGATTATTATATGGACAGAGAGATGATTTATAGTGTTGATTTGACAGCTGAAAAACCGACAGCTACTTTAGAAATTATTTATACTCATAATGCCACTATTGGTGACTGGCGAACTACTGATTATCATTCTTATTTAAGAGTTTATACTTCCAAGGGTTCAGAATTAGTTTCTAGGGAGATGGTTAGTTACCCTAATATTCAAGAAGCTCATAATAAAAACTATTTTGGTTTTATCTGTCATACTATTATGAACAATCAAACTCGAGCTAAAATAGTTTATACTTTACCAGAAAATTTAAGAGATAATTATAAACTTTTAATTCAAAAACAATCAGGAGTGGGTGATGTGCCAGTGACGATTAATCTTAAAACTGCCGAAGAAGAGTACAGTCAAAAAGGTGTTTTAAAAAATGATTTGAAATTTGAATTGAAGAAGAGTAAATAGTTTTTTAATATCTGAAGATAAAAATTTCAGGAAAATAAACAGAAAAACCCCCTCAATCTCCCTTTAAAAAAAGGGGAGGATTTGCTTGGGCAATTTGAATTTAAAACAAAGTTTGTCTGAAGATGTCAAAATTTAATTTGCCGAAAAGCTTTTTGATGTGGTAAAATAAAATTGAAAAAAGTTCAAAAGTTTAATTAAGGGTGGCTAAAAAATATTCCAGAAAAATGGATAAAGTTTTATTTAAAAATAAGATTAGGGTGCTTGTGATGACAGGTCTTTTTTTGGTTTGGCCTTTGTTTTCTTTAGCTGGAGATTATGATTGTTATGTTGATTTAGCAGTTTCTGATAGTGGGAATGGAAGTAAAGATGAGCCTTTTAAGAGTATTATGGAGGCAATTGAAAAAGGGGGAGATGTTTTTATCGAAGACGGTGATTATGAAGAAAATTTGGAGTTAAAAAAGGGAACTAAGCTTTTTGGAGAAAGCGAGGGAGGGGTGGTGATAAAAGGAGAAATAAAAATGGGAGATGATACAGCTTTAAAGGATTTAACAATTAAAGATGTTGATAATCCAGTAGTTGTTGAAGTTGATGCTGATGTGGAAATTGATAATTGCACTATAACAAAGTTTAGTAAAATTGGAATTAATACTTTAGCTGGAGGGGGAAAATTGAAAGTAGTTAATTCTAAAATAAAAGATGGAAAAGGGAAAGGTTTTTATATTGAAAGAGGGAAAGAAATTGAATTGATTGATAATGAAGTTACTGGCAATGAAGATGAGGAAGGGATTGATATTCGTTCTAAAGTTGATGGAATAATAAAAAATAATTTTATCTTGGAGAATGGAGAAAGTGGGATAGAGTTAGTGGTGGGAAGTTCTGATTTGATAATAAAAGATAATAAAATTAATAAAAATGGTTCTAGTGGAATTGCTTCTCAATTTTATCCAGATTCAGGATTAAATGACAAGGGGGATATTAAAATAGAGGATAATGAGATGAAGGATAATGATAAGTATGGTTTTGATTGCAATCGGCCTCAAGGTGGTTCGCCTGAAGATGATTATTGGAGAGACTCAATAGAATTGGAAGGGAATGAAATTTCAGGTAATGGGATTAAAGGTATTGCAGATTATTGCAAGTTTATTAAAGCAGTAGATGAAAACGAAGAAGCTGATAACTCGATTGATGATTCTAAAGAAAATGTTGATCAATCAGGAGAAGTGGAACCAAAATTGACAGAAGAAGAAAAAGAGATAATTGAAAGAGAGAAGGAATTAGAAAAACAAAGAAAAGAAAATATTTTAAATAAAACTGAGGATTTATTAATAAAAAATAAGGAGTTGATTTTTACCGCAGAAAATCAAATAATTGAAATAGAGAAAATCGGAAAGGTTAAGAAGTTTTTTTTGGGATTTGATCAGGATAAAATTGATAGTCTAAAATCAAATTTGACTATTAATAATAAGCAAATTCAAAAGACTAAAAATTTATTAAAGGAGATTGATTGGGAAGAAGAAAAGAAGAAAATTTTTAAAGAAAAATTAAATAGAATTGAAAAACAATTTGAAGATCAACAATTTTTTTTAAATCATCAATCTCAGTCTTTTAGTGTTTGGGTTTGGCTGAAAAATCTTTTTTAATAATTTTTAAAAACTAAAATTGGAGATTTGTGCTTATTTTAAAAATTTAGATTATTTTTTTAAAAAAAACAGAGATATTATTTTTTTGATATTTTTAGTGTTTGTTATAAATTTTTTAGTGCTTATTCAATCTAGTCAGAGAAGTAAACAGTTTGATTTAGTAGAAAAGGTGGATGTTGAATTTGTTACTATTGAAGGTTCCGAAGAAACTTTATTAAAAATTAAAGAAACTACTGAGAAATTTGAAGAAAAAATCAAAGAAGACGAAAAAGAAGTTCTAGAAAAAGTTGAAAAAAAGACGATCAATAGAATTCCTAGTACTATTACGATTTATGGATTAGTTTTTGAGCCACCTGTTCAATACAAAAGGGACAGTTTGGGAAGAATGATTTGCATTCATGATAATGACAAGCCTAAAATTAGTAATCAGGATAAACCAGTTCATAAAGATATGGAGTGTTGTTTGGATCCAGATGAGTTTCCCAATCCGTATTGCCACTATCCTAGAGAAAAATATGGGAAACTGTTGGACGATTTTGATAGAAAATATGAAAAGTTTTTGAGGCACTATGATGATAAAAGGGGGATTGAGTAGTTTTGAATTTTGAGTTAGCTGAATTTAGTGTTAGAATGACTTTAAGTTTAATTCATCTAAATTTTAACAAACAAAGAACGAATTAATACAAAAATAGTTATTTCTTTCATTCTCTAGCGAATGAAAGAAAATTTAAAAATTAAAAACAACTCAATTAGATAATATTTCAAACTTTGCTTAAAATGTATTTAACGGGCCAAGCCCAGTTAGATAACATTTTAAATTTTATTTGAAATGATTTAATGGGGTAAAAAACCAAGTTAGATAATGCCCCAAACTTTGTTTGAAACAGATTTAACGGGTCAAGAAAAATGAAGAAAAAAATTATTGTTTTGAGTATTGTAACTATTACATCAGGATTATTTGTTTTAAGTGCTTTGGCTAGAAGTGAAAAAGCTGGAGAGAATGTTAATTTAAGACCAGCAGAAACTCAAGTAGTTCAACCTAATAAATATGACAAAGATCAGGTTGACAATGAAAAAAATAAAGCTGGAGAAGTTGTTAATCAGAATAAAGTTAAAACTCAGATTGAAAATTCTGGAGAGGATAAAAATATTAAAAACTCTACGAGAGAAGAATTAATTGATTCAAATTCAAGTAAAAAGGACAAGAAAATAAAAGAAGTCGGTCAAAAAATTTCCAAAGATTTAAAAGATATAGCTGATAAAGAACCAGAGTTGAAAAATAAATTAGTTAAATTGGCGGATGATTTAGAAGAAAATCAAGAGGAAGTGGCAGATTCTGTGAAAAAATTTGAAAACAAAAATAAAGTAAAAACTTTTTTTGCGGGAACTGATTATAAAAATCTTGGTCAACTGAGAAGCTCAATGGTTCAAAATGGAAATCAAATCCGACAGTTGACTCAATTAATAGAACAAACTGAAGACGAAGAGATAAAGACAGCTTTGCAAGATCAATTAATGACAATGAGTCAAGAAAGAGAGGAGATTAATAATTTTATTAAAGAAGAAGAAAGTACTTTTAGTTTGTTTGGTTGGGCGTTTCGTTTAATTAACGGTTACCCCAAAGAAACAGTTGATGCTGAAGAGGAGTTAACATTGCAGGAGGAGATTGAGGAGGCTTTGGCGGAAGATGAAGAACAGGGGGAGGATGTTGTTGATAACGAAGATGGATCACCTGCGGTTCCTATGCCAATTGAAAATGATCCTGAAATTATTCTCTAGATTTAAAAATTTCCTTAAATACACCAGATTAACGACCTTTTTTTGGAAAGGTCGTTTTGGTATTTACAAAATTGTTAAACGGAAGTTTGGTTTTTGGATTTCAGTCGATTGTGTTTGTTTTGGTTTGCCTGGGATTTTTGGGAGCGATATTTTTATTTTTATTTGCAATCACTTTCGGTGGTTTTGCCTTTGCGGGAACTGCTACTGAAGGATTGAAGTATTATTGGTACCCTGGATTGTTTTCAATTTTTCTCATTTTTTTTTAAATTTTCCAAACTCAACGTGTTTTGGGAGAAGATTTTTAAAAAAATGACTCAATGAACAAAAAGCCTTTGATGCTCAACTGAATATCAAAGGCTTTTATAATACCTGGATATCTGATATAATTACTTTAAATTGGGAATTAATTAAAAGAATAATTTTATGCTAGTAGATGATGTAAAAATTGAAGTTTATTCAGGAAAAGGCGGTGATGGTCGGGTTCATTTTGATACTACTAAACTTGGACAAGGTCCAACTGGTGGAGATGGTGGTAAAGGAGGAGCTGTTTATTTAGAGGGAATTTCTAATATTGGGGCTTTAGAAAAATTTAGAGGTAAAAAAGTTTATAAAGCTAAGGACGGAAAGTCAGGAGGACAAAATAAAAGAAACGGTCGGGCTGGAGAAGACTTGATTTTAAAAGTTCCAGTTGGGACAATAATTCATATTTTAAATCAAAATAAAATAAAAGAAATTAATAAGATTGGAGAAAAAATTCTTTTAGCTGAAGGAGGCATGGGTGGTAGAGGGAACTTTTATTTTAGATCATCTTCAAACACTACTCCTAAAGAATGTGAAGAAGGTCGGTCAGCTATTCACTTGGAATTGAGATTGGAATTAAAATTAATAGCTGATGTGGGTTTGATCGGTTTGCCTAATGTTGGAAAATCAACTTTGTTAAACACTATCACTAATGCCAAAAGCAAAGTAGCTAATTATGCTTTTACTACTTTGGAGCCAAGCTTGGGGGCTTATTATGAACTTATTTTAGCTGATATTCCGGGTTTGATTGAAGGAGCTTCTGGTGGAAAGGGATTGGGGATAAAGTTTTTGCAACATGTTGAGAGAACCAATACTTTTTTTCATCTGATTTCAGTTCAGTCTCAAGATCCTCAAAAAGATTATCAAGTAATTAGAGATGAGTTAAAAATCTATAACCCAGAGCTTTTAAAAAGAAAGGAATATGTTTTTTTGAGTCAGTCTGATTTAGTGGTTGAGAAAAAAATTAAAATTAATATTAAAAAATTAAAAGAAATTGGGTTGGAAGCTAAGTGTTTATCAATAGAAAATTTGGAAAGTATCAAGGAAGTGGAGAGGGTTTTGAGGGAAGTGATTGAGGATAAGAAGGCCTAAAGTTGAATTATCTCAAAATCCAAATTAGTTCCAAATTATTCCAAATGAAATCCAAATTTTAAATGACTAAAAAATCCTCCTCCGCCTTGGGCGGACAGTTTGGGTTTTAGTTAGTGAAAACTTTTGAAATTATAAAATAAAGGCTTAGGGCAAGGTATTGAAATCGCTAAGAGGTAAGGTTCAGGGCGGGAGCCACTGAACCCGCGAAGATCCTTCGGCAAGCTCAGGATGACAGCTTGGGGAAGTTTTAGGTGAGAAGTTGGATGTTGGATATTTTATTCGGCTATGCCTCGTGATATTAGATATTAGTATCGGTGCTTCTTGCCTTGGATATTGGATATTGTGCAAAGCGCTAATATCCAATATCGTTTGCGTAGCAAAAATAATATCTAATATATCAATATCCAATATTCTAATATCACGCGAAGCATTAATATCCAATATTTATTCAGTCGAGGTCGGAACTCTGAAGCCAGTTCTTATTTCATTTGTGATCCATAGAAATAAAAATAATTAAATTTTAATATGGAAACTTGGAAGGGGAAAATTATATTGTTGATTTTTGTTGTGGCCTTGATTAGTTTTGGTTTGCTTTGGTATGGAAAAGATAAATTAAAAAAGAGAAGAAAAATTGAAGAACAAGAAAGATTAATAGTACAACAAAAACTTAACAACAAAAGAGTTTTAGAGGAAGTTCTCCAAAAAGCGATTAGTAGTGTTGGTAAAAACACTGATTTGAATATAAATGAGATAACTCCACCTTTACCACCTTCAATGATCAGAATAAAAACTCAAGGGTGTGTAACTGATGGAATGTTAAATGCACAAAATGAGGATGCTAAAAAAGCTATTGATATGATAAATCGTTCTAACTGTTATTATTTACACAGGGCAGTAGAAACTTGGTTAGAAGCACCTGATTTTGATGAAATAGAAGAGAGTATGAATAAAATTAAAAAAGAAGATGTTGTTTACGGGATGTTTATTGCTGAAGCGATTGATACTAAGGCTAATTATTATTCAAAAATCAAAGAAAGAGAGTTGGATTTTGACAAGATGTGTAAAAAGGGAACTGATAATTTTTGGGGTGAACATACTTGTGTGCCTTCTTTAAAAAGAAGTGAATATCAAAATTATGTTTTTGATATAGTAACTAGAGGAATTGATTTAGGGATTCAAAGTTTTATGTTCGGTCAAATTCATTATCAAGATGATCCTGGAAAAGCTTTTGTGGAAGAGCTTTTGGAAAAAATTCGTGCTTATGCTGAATTTCAGGGAACAGAAATTGTAATTGGAGCACAAACTAATGATATTGAAAAAGAAGAATATTTAGAAATGTTTGATTTTATTGAGGGGGGAGTGGGGATTAATAGTGCTGGAGAAGTGGAGGACGGCCCTTGTTTTTCTCGGTGGTGGAAGAAGAAAGGTGACTGGTGTTGGGCATTACTTTGGCATAAAGATTTCAGAAAAAAGGCTAATAATGTTTTGGTTCATTTAGATTGGAGTGGGAAGATCGGGGATGATATGAGTATTTTTGCTAAAATGAAAAGAGAAAAAAGAGTTGAAACTTTGGAGCGATTATATAAAAAATTTACTATGATGGATGTCGGTTTTTTGTTGCCGATGTTAGCAGTTTTACCTAAAGAAAATGAGGGTTGTCATGGGGATTCTCGAAAATTTTATTCAGCGGATAATCAATATTCATGTAAGGATGAAGGTGCTATAAATAAACTACTAAATAGATAATTAAATAAATATGTTTTGGGATTATTTAAAAACTTGACAACTTTTTAATTCAAGAATATAATTTAATTAGTTTTAAAATCCATCTAGAGTTTTACTCTAA
>JAGYNP010000023.1 GCA_018399935.1 Candidatus Moraniibacteriota bacterium | reverse complement strand
CTTTCTTCAGAGGATGTAATTAAAAGTGAAATAGAAAAAGAAGTTAAAGAAATAGAGGAAAATAAGAAGAAGGCAGATAAGAAGAAAGCGGATAAAAGTAGAGGAATTGAAGTTAAAGATGAAGTGGAGGAAGTTAAAGAAACAGTTGATTTTAAGGACACTGATTCAATTCAAATGTATTTAAGGGAAATTGGTAGGGTTGATCTTTTATCTCAAGAGGAAGAAATTTCTTTAGCTAAAGCTATTGAAAAAGGAGATCAAATTGCTCGTCAAAAATTAACAGAAGCTAATTTACGGTTAGTTGTTTCAATAGCTAAGAAATATGTTGGTAGAAGCCATAGTCTTTCATTTTTAGATCTAATTCAGGAAGGAAATATAGGATTATTTAGGGCTGTCGATAAATTTGATTATAGAAGGGGTTATAAGTTTTCAACTTATGCTACTTGGTGGATAAGACAAGCTGTTACTAGGGCTATTGCTGATCAATCTAGAACTATTAGAATTCCAGTTCATATGGTTGAAACAATTAATAAGTATATCCAAGTTGTTAGAAATTTAGTTCAAGAATTAGGTCGAGAACCTTTACCTGAAGAAATTGCAGTAGAAATGAATATGGATGTTAAAAAAGTTCGACATATTATTAAAGTTTCTCAAGAAACGATTTCTTTAGAAACTTCCATAGGGGGAGATGATAGTGATAGTGTTTTAAGCGATTTTGTTGAAGATACTGATTCTATTACTCCTAGCCAAATTGCTTCTAGAACTTTATTGAATAAACATTTAAATGAAGTTTTAGAGCAATTAACTTTACGGGAACAAAAGATTTTGAGAATCAGATTTGGTTTAGAAGATGGAGTAATGCATACTTTAGAGGAAGTTGGGAATGAATTTGGTGTAACTAGAGAAAGAATTAGGCAAATAGAAGCTAAGGCTTTAGAGAAGATTAGGTTAATGAGAGGGATGGATAAACTTAAGGATTATTAATTTTTAAGTTTAAACTTTCAATTTTTAACAATCAATTTACAATTTTTAATAAATTTTCAATAACTAAATAATTCAATCTTTAAATTAATATTATTTTTATTGTAATTTGACCATTAATTATAAGTTAAAGATTGTGAACTGAAAATTATTTTTTAAATTTAATATTTAAATAAATCAAATGGGTTTTTTTAATTTTGGAAAAAAAGATGACAAAAAAGAAGGAGATAACAAACCAGTCGAATCTCAAATGGATGGAGCGATGGATAAGATGGATGAAATGATGAAGCAAGTAGATACTTCTAAAATGTCTAGGAAAGAACGTTGGGCCTTAAAACTTTTTCAGAAAATGCCTAAAAAAAAGAAAGAGGAAGCTTTGAGGAAAATGATGAATCCTCAGAATATTTTTAAGGAAAAAGATAAAATTTTAAAACAATTAGATGAAGCTGTTAAAACGGGTCAAATGACTAAGCAGGAAGCCGATCAAATGAAGAGACAACTGGGACTAAGATAAATAAATTTGGTTTTTCTTTTGATGAAGTAGATATCTAGAAGAAGATGGTATTGCGAATTTAAGAGAATTATATAAAGAGATTGGAGTTATTTTTTAAAACTCTAGATTTTTAAAAATTTAGGGTGATTTTGAGGTTAAAAAAATTAATGATTTTTAATTTTTAGTTTAATAAACTTTTATTAGTGGTGAAGTTGAGAAACTTATTAATAAATTTATTGAATTTTATGAAATTAAAATGAAAGAATGAAAAATAAATAACAAAAGATGTTGTCTAGGTTTGTTCAACATCTTTTATTTTTTAATACTTAAAAATTTTAATAACTTTGTTTTTTTGGGTGTAGATATTAAATAAAAGATATTTTTTAAAAATTAATAAAACCCATAAATAAGCTATTTTTAAGATTGTAATTTTAGAAAATATTAAAAAAAATAAAGAGGATTTGACAATCAATGTAAAATGTTTTAAAATGGTGAAAAGTGGTAAAAAGTGGGGAACTGGTTTTTTGATTTAA
>JAGYNP010000022.1 GCA_018399935.1 Candidatus Moraniibacteriota bacterium | reverse complement strand
TAGACTTACTCTCCAACTCCAACTCTTTAGAAAATTCCCTGCTTATTTCATTGTCAAGAGGTTTGATTTTATAAACCCTAACTTCTCCAGCTTTTCCAGAACCCAATAAATCAAAATCCATCTCTAAAATTTCTCTTTGTTTTTTCAAAGACCTTTCTTTATGAATTATCAAAAATATTTGACATTTTTTTCTTAGTTCTAAATCGATATAACCTCCCTTTCTTTCAAAATCCAAATCAGGGTAATTTAGATCAAATATGTATTTATAAGCAGCACTGTAACTACTATTAGAATTCAAGCAAATCTTGCTATTTTTATCAGAATTTTTATAAACGAAATTCAAAACTCTTCTCATATCATCAAGTGTAACATAATCTTTAAACTTGTTAGTACTAGAAATCGTTTTTCTACCAAAAAAATTTTGCTCCCATCTTTTATTCAAACTCAAATAAAGATTAGTCACCGCGGTTATCTGCAAAAATAATAAACTTAAAAAAATTAAACAAAAAATTATTTTTGAATATTTCTTTTTTAATTTCAATATATAATCGAAAAAGAATCCTAAAAAAACAAAAGGAACAAAAAAATGAGGAAACCAATAGCGAGAACGATCTATCTCATAAGCAATGTTATAATTTATTAACAAAAAAACTCCAAAACAAACAAAATTTAAATACAAAAAAATATTTTCTTTTCTAGAATTACTTTTCTTAAAATAATTAAACCCATAAATAATTGAAATCAAAATCAAAATAATTCCAAGATTACTTGTCATAGGAAATTCTTTGGGATTGAGTGAGGTTAAAAATAGAGGATAGAATTTCCCATAATTTTCACTAGTTTTTTTAATTTTTTCAAAAACAGTTTTATCTTTTTTGTCACCTCCTCTATTTTGAATAGTGAAGAAAAAATGCTGACTATTATTACCTTTGGTAATTACTTCATTGACTACAACTGGTGAATACAAAATCAGAACTGTCAAGACAGCCCCTAACCAAAATTTCCAATTTATTTTTCTAGGAAAATATCTGAACCAAAAGATAAAAACCATCATTGGAAAACCCAAAAAAGCCACAAAATGCAACTGGCTAACTACAGAATAAGCTAAAGCCATTAATATTAAGAACCAGCCAGCAGTTTTGTTGTTTTTGATAGTAGCAATTTTGTATAAAGAAAAAACTAACAACAAACTCCAAAAAGGCAAAGAATTAGGATTCCAGGCAAATCTTGAATATTGAACTGCCACATAAGAAAAAGCATAAAGACTAGAAACTGCTAAGCTGGTTTTGTTACTAAAAAAGCTTCTAAGAAAAAAATAAAGTAGGGGAATTGTTAAAATCGAAAAAAACAAATCTGGATAAGCCATTACAAAAGGTTCTTTACTTTGAAAAATCCAGGCTGAAAAAGCCCTAAAATAATAAGAAATTGGACCTAAATATAAATTAGATCCACCAGCTTTTGGCCCCAACAGTCTCAATTCTCCCAAGCCACCATCAAGAACTCTTTGAGCAGTATAAGCATCCCTAGCTTGATCATTTTTAAAATAAAACCATTCTTCAAAATTATAAAACCTTAAAAAAAATGCCAGCAAAATAATAACTGCCAGTACTATTAAATTGAATTTTTCTTTTTCCCAAAAATTTTTCATTTTAAAAACAATTATTGCATCAAAGCTTTCACAATCATTTCAGTGGCTTCTGCTTCATTCAATCCTCTTGTCATTAAAGTTTCCAATTCTTTTTGATTAATCTTCCCTACCGAAGCTTCGTGAGTTACTCGAGCTTCTTCATTGGTCACTTCCACTATAGGAATAGCCTTAGCTGAAGAATTTTTGCCAATCACAATTTCCTGACAATCAATATGACCAAAGGCTCCTGAAGCATTGGCAAAAGTCTCTCCCTGCATCCAAACTTTTCCACCATTTTTAGCAGCCGCTCGCATAGTCACCAGGCTTTTACTATTTTCTCCTTGAAGATGGATAATATCAATTATTTTGACTTGATCTTTTTTATTGATTCCAAAAACCTTAGTTTTAATTTCAGCCCGAGTATCTTTAGCCAAAAAAGCCTCCAGACGAATTTCGACTTTTCCAACCGTTCCCTTGGTCAAATTGAAATCACTCTTAAATTCTCCACCTTCATCAATTTCAACTTTCAAATCAGGATTAACTATGGCACCTGACTTTTCTCCATGATAATGTTGTTCAATATAATTAAATTTGGCATTTTTGCCAATTTCGAAAAACCCTTTCATTTCATGAAGATTGTTTTGCGAATGTGGAAAACTACAGTGAGAATAAATGGTCACTTCGGCATTTTCTTCTAAAACAATTCTAGGATAAATAAACTGCTCCTGCTTAATTCCCTTAAGACCAAAACAAAAAAATAGGGGGTCTTTAATTTTTTGATTTTTTTTAATAACCACTTTAACTCGAACTCCGTTTTCTATTTCTTCGTAGATTGCTTTGATTCCTTTAGGAAAAGATTCTGCCATAACCTTGTTATCCTCAACATAAAATTTGTTTTTACCTTTAATCAAATCAGCCATTCCACACATTTGAGCAGTTTTAACAAAATCTGCTGAGAGTTTTTTGACTAGTCTCCCTTTTTTATTTTTACTATTTTTTTTAAAAAACATTAAATTACGATATTAATTAATTTTTTTTTGATGTAAATGATTTTTTTGGGTTTTTGACCATTGAGATATTTGACAATTTTCTCTGATTCAAGGGCCTTTTTCTCAGCTTCTTCTTGTGTTATTTGTCGAGAAACTTTCATTTTGTCTCGAACTTTGCCATTGACTTGAATCACCAATTCAAATTGATCATCTTCTAGATTATTTTCATCAAATTCTGGCCATTCTTCAGTAAAAATTGATTTTTCATTACCCAGTTCTGACCAAAATTCTTCAGCGATGTGAGGAGCCAGAGGTGCCAAAACCAAAGCCATGGTTTCTTTGACTTTCTCGACTTGTTCTTGATTGAATTTTTCAGAATTTTCTCGCACCCAGTTAACAAATTCCATATATCTAGCCACTGCAGTGTTAAAAGAAAGTCTTTCCAAATCTTGACCAATAGTTTTAATTGTTTTGTCAATCATTTGAGTTTTTTCAACTCCCTGACCTTGACTTTCCAATTCATGGAAAGTCTGCCAAACTTTTTTAACAAACCTGGCCATTCCATCAGCCCCATCGTCTCGCCAATCTCCTCCTTGAGAAAAGTCTCCCAAAAATCTCAAATAAAGCCTGACAGTGTCAACTCCATATTTTTCAATCATTTCGTCGGGATTGATGACGTTGCCTTTGGATTTGCTCATTTTGGCTCCGTCTTTGGTGATCAAACCATGACCAAAAAATCTTTTATAAGGTTCTTCAAAATGAATATACCCCAAATCTCTCAAAACCATCGTGATAAACCTTGAATAAAGCAAATGCAAAACAGTGTGCTCTTTTCCGCCAATATAGCTGTCAACTGGCAACCATCTCTTGCTTCGCTCTTTGTTGATAGCTTCGTTCTCGAATTCAGTAGAAGGATATCGCAAAAAATACCAAGCTGAATCAACGAAAGGATCAGAAACATCAGTCTCTCTTTCTGCCTCAGCTCCACATTTTGGACATTTGGTTTTGACAAATTCTTTATTCTTAGCCAAGGGCCCTTTGCCTTTTCCTTCTGGCAAAAAATCTTCCATCTCTGGCAATTCCACTGGCAAATCTTTTTCTGGAACTGAAACCACTCCGCAATTTTTGCAATGAATAATTGGAATTGGCGGTCCCCAATACCTTTGACGAGAAACGCACCAATCGCGAAGTTTATAATCCACCGATTTTTCTCCAACTCCTTTTTCTTCCAGCCATTTAATCATTTCCTTCTTGGCTTCTGAGGTTTTTAAACCATTTAAAAACCCGGAATTAACCGCAACTCCCTCGCCCACGAAGCAACTTTTGATTTTTGAACTGAAATTTTGATTTTTGATTTTTGATTTTTGATTTGTTTTTTCTTTCGCAACTTCAATCACGAGAAGTTTGTATTTAAGGGCGAATTCCCAGTCTCTCTCATCATGAGCGGGAACGGCCATGATTGCACCAGTTCCATAGCCCGCCAAAACATAGTCGGCGATCCAAATTGGAATTTCTTCATTGTTGACTGGATTAATAGCTTTAATTCCTTTAATTTCCACTCCCGTCTTATCCTTCTCGTCTTCTTTTCTTTCTTGCTCTGATTTAGCCTTAGCTTGATTAATATATTTCTCCACTTCTTTCCAATTTTCAATCCTGTCTTTAATTTTTTCTATCAACTGATGCTCCGGCGCTAAAACCATATAAGTCGCTCCGAAAAGAGTGTCGGGTCTAGTTGTAAAAACATTAATTTTGAATTTTGAATTTTGAATTTTGAATTGTATCTTCGCTCCCTCAGAACGACCAATCCAATTTTTTTGATTAATTTTCACATCTTCTGACCAATCAATCCATTCTAGGTTTTTTAAAAGCCGTTCGGCGTAGTCAGTGATTTTAAAAAACCATTGTTTAAGTTCTTTCTTTTCAACCTGAGAATCGCAACGCTCACAAGCCCCTTGAATCACCTGTTCGTCAGAGAGAACCGTTTTGCACCACGGACACCAATTGACCTTAGCTTTTTTTTGATAAGCCAAGCCTTTTTTGAAAAGTTGTAAAAAGAGCCACTGCGTCCATTTATAATATTCTGGTTTATAAGTTTCAACTGTTCGAGACCAATCATACATATTACCAATAGAAGAAAGTTGTCGATAAAAATTCTTTTCAGTTCTTTTTGAAACTTTTTTTATATGTTCGCCAATCTTCATCGCATAATTTTCACTATGGATTCCAAAACCATCTAAACCAATTGGTTCAAAAACATCATAACCTTGCATTTTTTTAAACCGCCCAAAGGTATCCACTCCAGTAAAAGTATAGACACCACCAATATGCAAACCTTCCGCAGAAGGATAAGGAAACATCATCAAATTGTAAAAAGGTTTTTTTGACTTATCTAAATCTAATTGATAAATTTTATCAGCTTTCCATTTTTCTTTCCATTTTTTTTCAATTTCTTTGAAATTATATTCTGGAATTGGTTTTAAACTAGTCATAATTATTATATATTTAATATTTTTAGAGACCTACTTCCAAAAAACTATTTGAAAAAATCCCTTCAAATCAACTTTCTTTAATCCTAGCTTGAAAATTGTTTTTTTTCAAGTAAAAAATAAAAAACCCCTTGAATCTTAATAGATCCAAAGGGTCTTGCGAGAAATTTAAAAATTGGAATCAACTAAACCTCCAATCTTTTCTGTGTTGTTAATTTTCCCATCACTTCCATAAGTAGGGAAAATTTCTGAAATTTTTTGAACTTTTTTGGAGGAAGCCTTAAGCGTTTTTTCTTCACTTCCGGCTTGGTTTAAGTTTTTCCCTTCAAACCCTATCCCTGTGCTAACAGAACGAGTTGGAATTACTGCCTCAGAATTAATTCTCATAAAAAACCTCCTGTGTTTAAATTTTTAAAAACCTCTACTTAGCTTTTAATTATACACTAAATTTTAAAAAAGTCAATAATTTAGTCGCTTTTTCCAAAAAGTTTAATTAACCAATTAGGTTGATTAATTTTTTCTTGTTTTTGAATTCCTTCAAGACTCTTAATTGTTTCAAGCTGCTCAGGAATAGCTTTTTTAACTTCTTGAAAAATTCTTACTAGCTCTTGCTTTACTTCCGAACTATCATAGTCAGCATTATGTGCTTTTGCGCCACTATAAATCGTTTTATTTTGATCTAAATGCAAATCAAAAACTACTTCTCTATTATCTTCCTTGAGATAAAGATGAAATCTCGGATATCTATTTCTTGTTAATTTTCTAACAAAACTTTTCTTTTGATTTTTTTGATCAAAAATAGAAAAATAGCCACAATTTCTAAGAATATTATCAGGAGTGTAAGTTAAATTATTTACTACTTTAAATTTCATTTTTGAATTTAATACAAGACTCAACTAATCATTTATACCATTATATTTTTTATTTAATAGTTTGTCAATTTTTATTAAAATATGTTATAATATCTTAGTTGAACACTAAACCCTAGACAAAATTTTGTTTTTTGGTATAATTTCTTTTGTCGTTTTTATTATTTTAGCTAAAATCCGTTTTTTATCTTAAAAATGCAAGCTAAAAAGATATTTCAAATATTTATAAGGGCATATAGCTCAGTTGGTTAGAGCGCAACACTGATAATGTTGAGGTCTCAAGTTCGAATCTTGATATGCCCACCACCAACAATTTTAAACAAACGGAAATTTCTACTACAAATTAAAAATTTATGTTAAATTATCCAAAAATTTTGTTACCTCATGAATACAAGAATCGAGAATCTTTTGAATAATTTTTCTAAAAATTTTTAATTTTCGTAACAAAATGCCATTTGTTTAGAATTGTTTAAAATTATTTTCTACTGCAATAAATTAACATTTAGATCTAGGGCCAGTAGCTCACCTGGTAGAGCGCCACATTTGCACTGTGGAGGTAGCGGGTTCAAGTCCTGTCTGGTCCACAAATAAAAAATCCCCCAACAGGGATTTTTTATTTATTTGTCAAACAGAAAAAAGTAGACTGTTTCACTTTCTTCAAAACCTAGAAACTAGCCCTCGAAACGTTATTTTCATTTGAAAAACAACATAAAAAAAACTAAAACTGCAAGACAAAGTCGTAAAAATTTCCCATTAGGAAAAATATTTGTAACCAAGTCATCTAGTTCATAATCTTATCTTGAAAAACCAAATAAAAATACTTTAATACGACATTTACAATTTTAAATATATAGATTCTTAAAAATTCTTAACTTACTTTCAATAAAAAACACTTGTATATCTTACGAATCTTTATCTTCTAAAATTAAGCTAATTCTAATTACCAAAAAATTGAATTACTCGTTTCACAACAATAATTAAAATAAAAAGATTTAAAATCAAAATAAAAAACAAAAAATTCTATTTACTATAATTTATTCCGTTTTACTTTTAAAAATAAAAATCCCCAGCCAAAGCATGGGGATTTTTTTATCTAACTATCTTATATAAAGTTGTCTTTATAATCTTGTAACGTTAGAAGCATTCAATCCTCGTGGAGTTTCCTCCAAATCAAATTCAACTTGATCGCCTTCTTTCAAATCGTCGAATTCAACATCCACTAAGGAAGTAGCATGAAAAAAGATTCCTTTTTCGTGTTCATCATTCTTGATGAAACCAAAACCTTTTTCAGTCTTTTTTTCAATAACACCTTGCATAAATATTGCATAATTAAACTTAAACAATTCAAATAGAAAATCGACTCAATCTATTGTAAATTGTAAGAATCACTTTAAAATTATTTTAAAAAACAAAATAATTTTAAGGAACTCAATAAAAACATTGTCGCATATAAATATTAAAAAGTCAATGAAATAATTAACATAATAATTTTAAATTTAAAAAACAATTATTAAAAATATGCTCAATTTTAAAAATAACCTTTAATTTCTAATTTATTAAACAAAAAAACAGATTAGTTAAATCTGTTTTTTAAAAAAATGTAGGCGCAGAGGGATTTGAACCCCCGACCATCGGCTTAAAAGGCCGCTGCTCTACCACCTGAGCTATGCGCCCATAAAAAATCATAAATACCACTTATAATAAACTTAACACTCTTACTAAAATAAACAAAAAATATATTTAGACAACAATCCAAGTTATTTAAAAAATAAAACTAAATAACAACAAAAATTATTATATGTCTTTATGATTTAACAGTCAATACAACTTTAATCTTAAACATACCCTTAAAAACTATTTTATTTAAAAAAGTTTACTTTAATTAAAAATCAACATTAACCTTAATAACATCTTCCTCGGTTCCTCCATTATCATCTTTAACCTTAACTCGAATTTCTAGTTCCCCTCCATTTTTAGAATCAGGAATAGTATAATTAAAATCAAAAGGAGAACTTTTATCTTTACCAACAGATTTACCATCAATATAAAATTCAACTTCCTCGGCTTTAGCCTTGCCATCCGTGTCAGTTTTAATCTTAAAACTATTACTAGTAATAATGCTCCCATTATTAGGACTAGTTATTTCGATATCGACAAAATAATCATCAAAATAATCATCTTTGCATTCTTTTTCTGGAATTTTCCAAAACTCTTCATCGTCCTCCTCTTTCTCTACCCATTTTTCAACACCTTTTTGCCAATTTTTATACTGAGGATCACTCTTTGGATTATCTGGCATATCGCCCAAAGGATCATCTTTATCAACATAATAAAGAATTGTTCTGGCATTATAGAAATCTTCTTCCTTTTCCAATCTATCAGGACAAGAACTATTGGCTAAACAATATTTATCTTCCTCGTACTCACAAACATCCAATTCTTCTTTAACATCAAAATTTCCATCTAATATATCTTTTCCAGTTTCTTCAAATTCTTCTGGATCTTCAAATTCTTCTGATTGGCTATTTTCCAAAGCCTTCTTAACAAAAGCATTCCAAATTGGACCAGCCGTACTAGAACCACTAGCTCCTTCTTTCATCGCCGTATTATCATTATTTCCAACCCAAACTCCAACAGACAAAGAAGCTGTAGACCCTATTAACCAGCCATCTCTATATTCGTTAGTAGTCCCAGTTTTGGCTGCCACTTGATGACCAGGAATGTTTAAATAATTATTTGGACCAAACAAAGGTGTTCTTAATTTATTATCAGAAAGAATATCTGTTATTTCTAAAGCTGTTTCTTTCTTAATAACCTGCTCTCCTTTTTCTTGCTTAAATTCTCTGATTTTATTTCCATTTGAATCTTCTATTCTTAAAATAGAACTCTTTTCTTGCTTGTTGCCCCTATTAGCAAAAACACCAAAAGCACTTGTATGATTTAAAAGTTTAACCTCACCACCACCTAAAACTAAAGACAATCCATATCTATCAGGTTGATTTAGCCCCTCAATCCCCATATTTTTAGCAAACTCTACTGCTTTTTTGGGTCCAACTAAATACAAAAATTTAACCGCTGGAATATTCAAAGAAGTAGCCAGAGCATCTTCCATTTGAATTGGTCCATTAAAAGTTCCAAAATAATTTTGAGGAACATAATCATCTTCTTCATTTTCACTAGTTGAAAAATTAGTTTCAACATCAAAAACAACACTTTTTCTGGTATAACCCATTTCCAAAGCCTGAGCATAAACATAGGGCTTAAAAGAAGATCCTGGTTGTCTAAAACGAGTAGTCACATTAACATTTCCATCAATTTCTTTATCAAAATAATCTCTTGAACCAATCATAGCCAATATCTGTCCATTTTGTGGATTCAAAGCTACTAAAGCCGCATTATTAAAGCCGTATTGATCTTTAAGCTCCTCAACTTTTTCTTTAACAACTTCTTCTGCAATTTGTTGATAATTCCAATCCAAAGTAGTATAAATACTCATTCCAACTTTTTCCATTTCCCCCTCCCCAAACTCTTTTGCTAATTGCTCTTTAATATACATAACGAAATGAGGAGCCTTTATATTATCATTTGCTGGACTAATCTGGGAAAGAATATCTTCTTTAGCTGTCTCACTAGCCTGTTCTTTAGTAATATAACCTAGAGTAGACATTTTGTTTAGAGCTGAATTCCAACGAACTAAGAGCCTATCAGTATTAGAACCAAAAGGCGAATAAAAAGTGGGCGCATTGGGTAAACAAGCCAACAACGTTGCTTGAGCTAAAGTTAATTCACTAGCACTTTTACCAAAAAAATTCTGAGCTGCAGCTTCTATTCCATAAGCATTGGAACCATAAGGAATTTCGTTTAAATACATTTGTAAAATTTCCTCCTTAGAAAACTTTTGTTCAATTTCTAAAGCTAAAACAATTTCCTTAATTTTTCTAGAGATTCTTTTTTCTGATGTCAAAATTGAATTTTTAACAAATTGCTGAGTTATAGTTGAACCTCCTTGCGCTATTTTTCTATCTAAAATGTCCTTAATCCCCGCTCTAATTATCCCCCTAAAATCAACTCCATGATGATTATAAAAATCCTGATCCTCAAGAGCAATAGTGGCGAATTTTACCACATCAGGAATTTGATCAATTGAAATAAGAGTCCTCTTTTCTTCTCCATGAATTTCATAAAGCAAATGTTCTCCAGTTCTATCATAAATTTTAGTTGATTCATTAATACTTCTTTTATTAACCTTAGAAGGATCTGGAAGATCTTTCATGAAAAATAAAAAAGTTCCAATAACAACCACAGCAACTAAAATAAAAAGAATTCCAACTAAAATTAGAACTTTTTTGCTGAAAATAAAATTTATTATTTTATTAAAAATATTTTTCATTATTTTAAACTTAATTTTATTTTTAACCCTCTTAATTATCTCATATATTAAAGATTTTGTAAATCAAAATTCCCAGTTATATATATTTTTAATCTTTTTAAGATTTCAAAAATTCTTCTACTATTTTGCCTGCAACATCAATCCCAGTAGCCTTTTCAAAACCTTTAAAATCAGCGGAATTATTAAGCTCTACCACCAAATACCCTCTATTGCTCTTAATAAAGTCAATTCCAACCAATAAAAATTTATTATTTTTTATTATTTCATTTGAATACCCTATCATTTCATCACTAAGTTTAACTTTTTCAGCCTGACCTCCCAAAGAAACATTAGCTCTAAAATCACCATTCTGAGATTTTCTTTTTATCGCTCCTAAAATCTCTGTTCCTACACAATAAACCCTAAAATCTGTTCCCTTAGACTCTCTTATATATTCCTGAAGAATAACATTTTTCTTTCCTATGATACTAGGATGTGGTAATTGATTTATAAAAGAATGACATTCTTCAACAGAATTAATTAAAGAAACATATTTTCCCTCTGAACCAGTAACTTTTTTTGCAACACAAGGAAATCCTCCGACTTCTTTAACTGTATCTCTTATCCTTTCTTCTCTTTTTTTAGTCAAAAGAATTGTCTTAGGAGTTGGAACCTTAATTGAATTCAAAAAAACTCCTTCAATAAACTTATCATTAATCAACAAATCATCCGGCCAAATTTTTGTTTTATAATTATAGCCAACCAACACACTTATATATTGATGCTTTTCATCATTACCAATAGAGTAAATAAAATCATATTTACTAAAATCCACCGCTTTACCATCAAAATAAACCTTGTTTGTTAATATTTTAGCATAACTACTACAAAGTAAATCCACTTTATGATTTCTTTTTTCAATTTCTTCCACTAATCTCCTAACTCTAGGTGAATTAATAGCTGCTTCAATAACCAAAATTAAAAATTTTCTCATTTCTTCCATTTAACTAATATTTAATAATTTCCAAACTACTATTTAATTAATATTTATTCAAAATTTTTAAAAATACCAAACTTCAATAAAAATCAATTTTAAACCTCAACTAAAAACTTTTTCAAATCTTTTCTCCCTATAATCATTGAATACTTTAAATTTTCTCGTTTAATAATATTAGCCCTAGTTATAACAATCTCCTTATCCATAATAAAACGAATTTTAACCTTTGGTCTAATCGTAACTCCACTAGAAGAATAAACAATATCAATATCAAGTAGATCTTTATGACCTTTTAAATATTTATTTTTAAGATCTTCCATAATCTTTTGACCATTCTCTCTAGTTACATCTTTAGGTTTTTCAATTTTTTTAAAATAATCCAACACCTCTCCAAACCCAATTTTAAAAGCTAATTCTTCATCAATAGAAGTTGAATAAGCCCCTGTATCAATCTTAGCTTCAATTTCCTCTTCTTTTTTATTTTTACCAAAAAGTTTAATTTTCTCTACTACTCCAATAACTCTTTTACCTGAAATCTCTTCTAGTTCCTCTTCAATCGCACCTCCAAATAAATTTTTTGTCAATTTTACTCCATGCTTAGCTGATTTTACTTTCAATCCCTCAACTCTATTTAATCTAGTTAATAACCCTTCCATGTTAGCAACTTGAATTGACAAACCTGGACGAGCATTTAACTCCAAAAAAACTGGTCCCATTTCCCTATCAATAGTAATATCTGCTCCTAGAAAGCCTAAACCAGAAATTTGTTGAGATTTAACAGCTAACTCTAAAATCTGATCCCAGTTAGGAATTCTAATTCCGCTTAAACTCAACCTTGAATTTGGAACATTTTCTATTATTCTTGATTTTCCTTGAACCGCAGAAGTAGTTGTACCGGTAGCCATATCAATCCCACAACCAATTCCTCCTAATTGAAGATTAGCCTTTCCTTCAGATTCTTTAGTCGATAATCTTAACATCGCCATTACTGGAACATTATTATAAACAATAACTCTAATATCAGGAATTCCCCTGAAAGAATAAGGCTTAAAAGTTTTTGATAATTTTACTCGATCTTCAAAAAAAGCAATATCCGGAATACTAGTCCTAGAAAATGAACCATCTAGAATATTCCTAATTTGATTACGCAAATCATCTTCTGTCACTAGACTTTTGTCAGCTTTAACCCAAACATTATGAGCATTTTTTTTTCTACCATAAACTACCAAAATACCTTCTCCCCCCAAACCCATATTGGGTTTCAAGACAAAACTATTAGGAAGCGAAGCAAAATTAAAAGAATCTAAATTTTTTCGATTCTTAATTTTGGCAATCAATTTTGGAACAGGAATTTCATTCTTTTTTAAAAGTTTTTTACTTTTTAATTTATTATCAGCTAATCGTTTGGCTTTTTTAAGATTATGAGAACGAATAAATCTTAAATTCCTAGAATTCATACCCAAAATTGATTTACTTTTAAGATAAGCTTTAAACATTTTTAATAATTTTTTTAAATCTAATAAATTCAGATAACCGCAATCCTGTCCATTTTCCTAGTAACACATTAATAAAAATTGCTACGAAAACCAACCAAGGATATTCTTGTAAATAAACTATTAGTAATGACCAACTAGCAATAGAGTAACCAATCATTGAAATAAACAAAGTTTCTATAGACAAATAAATAGCAGTTTTCTTACCTTTGTCAATCTGAACAGCTACAAATTTTTCTACTAAAGTTATCATTATTAAAATTGGAAAAATGGAAACGCTAGCTAGTCCAGTTCTCTGCGTCATTCCTCCAAAAATTAACATCAGCAAAGTTGATAAAGAAACAATTGAAATAACAATAGCTACTCTAGGTAAATACAAAAGTCTAAACTGCCTTAAAAGAATTCTAGTAATAGTTCCCACTGCAATCACTGTTCCAAAAATGGCAGTCCCATATCTAATTCCACCCCAAAAACTTCCTGATTCAGCCTTAATAGCTAAAAAAGCAAAAATTATTAAAGCTGGAGTATAAATACCAAAAGCCTTAATTCCAACCACTTGACGAAAAAAGGCAATTATCATAACCACTATAGGCAACATTAATATTAAAGTAACTGTTCCTAATGGCACACCTTGCGAAACAGCAAACTCAACAAAAGGACTGTACATTGATTTCTTTTAATATTTAATAAATAGCAGAAACTAAATTACATAAAAAAATACATTTGATTTTAATATTAACATAAGAACACAGAACACAAAAACATCCGCCTTTGCTTTTCTCGAATAAAATGAGCAAGGTATAAATAATTCTCAATACCCAACCAACCATTCATTAACTAACAAAAACAAATTAAATTATTAATTTTTAATCTATTTACCAACAAACAAATTTGTTCATTTTTTATTTCTTATCTTTATCATTCTTTGTTTTTCTACCAAAAATAAAAGCGAATATAGCTATCACAAAAGCACCCAATCCAGCCAAAGCAATCTTACTTTTTTCCGGGTTATTTTTAACATAAATTCTGCCCTTCTCAATCTTCTCTCTTAGTCTATCTTTAGCTTTATCCATTGCTTCTTTTACTTTATCTTTTGATAATTGATTTTTATCTTGTAATTTTTCTTTTTTAATAAATTTTTTCATGATAATCTTTTTAATTATTAAATGAACTCAAAGAACTTTATTTCTTAGAAAAAATTATCAGAGAAGCAGCTAGGATACTCATTCCACCAACTATCAAATATCCACCGCCTGGAATAAAGTCCCAAAAACTTTCAATATAAATAGCTATCCCAATTAAAAAAAACAACAAACCAAAAACTGCTAAAAATCCTGCTAAAATGCCTCTTTTAATCTGACCTATCAATTCATTAATTTGTTCCCTAGCATTAGAAAGAAGTTGTATCGAAAATTTTTGACTTAAACTTGCAAAAATTGAAAACAAAAATTTTGTTATTTTTCGATTCCAAAAAGTTTCGCTTTTTGCCTCTTTTTTGTCACTCATTGTTATTTTTTAAAATTTATTAGAAATCCCTTCTAGTTAACTTTTGTTTATTTTTTAATTATATAAATAATAGCATTTATTGAATAACTTGTCTACCATAAAAACCAATCTTTTACTTTTTTAGAAAATACTATATAATAATTATAGGGGTAAATTTCAAACAAATAGACAAACAAAATGACTAATCCATCAATTAATAAAAAAACACTTTTAGAAACTGATTCCTTTGTAATTTTGGCTGTTAAAAAAAATGAGATAAAACCTTTTATGAATATTTTTCAAATTGAAGGACAAAACATTCAACAACAAAAATCAGGAAAAATTTTTGGAATAATTCAAATTGACGACAATAGCAAAAATTCAGAATATTTGCCAAATCTTTTAACTCAAATTTTAAAAAAAGAATACTTTAAGAATAAAAATAAAAAATGTAGTGAAAGTTTTGAAATCGCTTTGCATAAATTGAATTTAGCCTTAACCGAATTAACTCAACACGAAATAGTTGAATGGATTAACAATATAAATGCCGTTTTTGGAGTAATTTGTAACAATAAAATCAACTTCACTCAAATCGGTAAAGGTTGTTTGGTTTTTTTAAAAGATAACAAAATCACTAAAATAAAATCTGACAATAATAACATTGAAGAATGCCATCCAATGAAAACCTTTTCTTCTATTTCAACTGGAAAATTAAAAAATGATGATAAAATAATTTTTACCATTGAAAAAACTTTCGAAACTGTCCCAGAAAACGAACTAGAAAGACATTACAAAACTTTTGATTCCAATGAATTCGATAATATTTTCTCTTCTACTTTAAGAAACGAAGCTTCAGAAACTGGAGCAGTAATCGTAAATATTAAAAGTCAAGAAAATGCTATTTTAAAAAATCCCGTTACACAAACCAAAAAAGAGGAAATAGAGGAAGTAAATTTTTTTGGTAAAATAAAAAATAAAAAACATACTCCAAAACCTAATATAGACAAAGTCAAAGAAAAAAATATAGCATCTCCTTCTGATAAAAATATTAAAAAGAAAAATTTAGACGAATCTCCATTTGAACATGAACCTGAAATTTTTATCAAAGAAAAAGATAATAATCAACCAGAACAATCGACAATTGGAAAATCAGAAAAATTAAACTTAATTAAAAATAATTTATTTGTTTATTTTGAAAAAATTAAAAAATTATTAAAAAAACAATCAGATAAACATTCTATTAAAAAAATAGCTTTTAATGAAGTTAACATTAAAAAAATATCCAACAAAAAAAACTATACAATTAATAATAAAAAACTATTAACTTTGAAAAATTGGCTTGGGGATAAATTTAATAAAATAGATATTAAAAAAATTTTAAAAAATTTTCTTGAATATCT
>JAGYNP010000021.1 GCA_018399935.1 Candidatus Moraniibacteriota bacterium | reverse complement strand
GTTTATTTAAATTTTAATAAATTTAAAAAATAAAATAAAAGTGTGTTTTAGTTTTTATTTAAAATAAAAAACTTGATAAAAATTTAATAAATTATAAAAAATAAAAAGATGACTGAAGCTGGGGGAGTTTTAGGTAATAAAAACCAAGAATCAAAAGAAGAAGCAGTTGAATTAAATTTGAATGAAAAAGAAAATTCAAATAATCTTGAAAGTGTTGGGAATTTAGATATTAATTTAAAAGAAAAAAAAACTGAAAATAAAGAAAAAACAATGGAGACAATTAAAAATTGGGTGGAGCAATATTTAAATGAAAATGTTTTAGATGAGTATGCTTTGTCTTATGAAAAAAGCAAAAAAACTAAAGAGCAAAAAAGACAAAATAAAAAATATCAAAAATATCTAAAAAAAGCTCATGAGGAATTAAAACCACGATTAGTTGAGTTATTAGAAGAAAAAGTAGAAGAGGGATTATTGAGGTTAAATGAAACTAAGCAGAAAGTTATTTTAGAGATAATCGAAACAACTTTAAATAGTGATATGCACGCCAATACTCTTTTAAAAGCTATGAAAAAACATTTAGAAAAAAATCAAATGGAAGATTCGGTTGAAATAGAGAACTTAGACTCTCAAGAAAAAGAGATTAGTCAGGATGAGCAAAAGAGTTCAATGACCGGCGAAGATCAAGTCACAAAAAAAGAAGCAGAAGGAAGTTTGTTAACTAATAAAAAAAGAAAATCTAAATCAAATAAAGATCAGTTAAAAGCTCCTCAGACCGAGAAAGAGTTTTTTGATATTTATCAGAATCAAAAAGGAACCTATTTGAATGTTATTGACGGTTCGGAGTTTAAGATATTGAAATATGATCCAGAAAATAGAGAGGTTTATATTAATAAATATCAAAGCTTTGTTTATAATCAAGAAACAGAATCTTGGAGTCCAGCTGAGAAGAAAAATGAAGAAAGGGTCTTGAGTTATGAAGATTTTTTAGAATTAATTAAGGGATACATTTTTGATTCAGAGGAGGATTTTTTAGAAAGTTTTAAAAAAGAAGAAAAGGTTTCTGAAAAAAAGCTTAATAAAAATGAAAAGCAAGAATTGTCTGAGAAGGAAAAAGTAATAATTGAGGTTTTTAATAAATATTTAGAAGCTAAAAAAAAGATCATAAAAAAGGAGGTTCAAAATTGGCATAAATCTGAAGAAGGCGGTTATATGAGTACTTTTACTTGTAATTCAGTAGCATATGATTTGGAAAATAAATTTTTAAAAGAAGAGTTGCCAGAAAAAATAGAAATTAAATTTCAGGAGAATAAAGATAAATTTAAGGATGTATCTTTAAATAAAATTTTGAATTATTTTCAAAATTTAGTTAAACAAAAAGAAAAAACTAGAGAAACTTTTTAAAATAAAAGTAAATTTAAAAAAAATGGATTTTACTAAAATACCAAAAGCTGATTTAAGTAAAAATAATTTTGATTTAGATGAGCAATTAGATAAAGATTTGAGTCAGTTGGGTAAAAAAATTGAAATAGTTAAATCAAATGGTTCTGGAAAAAGAAAAATGGATGATAGTTTTATTAATAAAAATAAAAGTTTTTTGGCTAGACAAGATCAATTTAAAAAAATAAAAGATAAACAAGAAAAGGGTGAATTGATTTCAAATCAAGAGGCTAGTCTGTTAAAAGAGATGGATTTGAAAAAAAATAAAAGTAATTTTACTGAAAAAAAATTTGAGGAAAAAAAAGATATTTCTGAAAATAATTTTGTAGAAATGGATGATGAAAACAAGCAAGTAAATCTGGATGATTTAAAAGAAAAGGCTGATTTATCTTTTCAAAAACTTTTAGAAAAAGAAACTGAGTTTCAAAAAATTAAGGAAAAAAGGGGTTTTTTTCAAAAAACCCAAGCTTTTTTTGGGATTGGAAAAAATAAAGAAAGTCATATTAATAAAGAGTTTGAGGATAGCAAGAAAGTTTTAGAGGAACTTCAAAAAGAATATCAAAATAATTATCAAGAATTTGCCAATAAAATGGTGGCTGAAAAGAAAGAAAATGTTCAATTTGATCAACAAAAACAGTTAAAAGAAATTCTTAAAAATTATATTTTAACTGAAGATGTCGTTAAAGGAATAAAAAAAAAGGAAGATGGTTCAGAAGAGGAAAAAATGTTTAGTCTACTAGGTTATTTGAATCAAAATGAAAAAAAACTTTTAGAAAAAAGACAGGAGACTTTGTCTGAAAAAAGAAAAGGGGTTTTGAAAACCGCCTGGGAAAAATATAATAGTCTTTCGAAAAAAGAAAAAATGATTTACGGAGTGGGAATTTCTTCAACGGTCGGGGCAACGATTATGTTGGGAGGAGGAGCGGCTATGGGGACTGCTTTAGGTTATGGAGCCTGGCAGGGTGGAAAAACTTTATTAAAAAGATTGGCAGTTGGAGCAGTTGGAGGAGCTATTTTTTCAGGAGTAGCTAGTCTTTCCAATAAAGAAGCTGATCGGGTTAAATCAAATTATAAAATAGAAAGAGATGAAAAAATTGTTGGTGGTTTTGAGAAAAATCAAGGTAATTTGTTTGAGGTTTTAAATGAATATAATAAAAAGGAAAAAAGAGTTAATTTGACTAAAAAAGGCGTTTTGGTTTTGACGGGAGTTGGTTTAGCTGGAACTGCTTTAGGCATGGATGGATTAGTTTCTTCTTTGGATAACATTGATAATATTGATGGTTTAGAGAATGATGGTTTGTCTCAAGATGTGAAATTTAAGGAAACTAAAATTCCTGAAGATAAAGACTTGAAAGTTGATAAAGAACCAGAAGAGAAAACAATTACTAGTAATAAACCAATTAAATCGGATAAAAATTTAGGAGAAAATTATGAAGCTGAAGAATCTGAAAAAGGTTTGAGGTTGAATAGTTCTTTTGAATTAGCCAAAGGTGGAAATGTTTGGAATAGTTTGAGTGAGAATTTTGATGGCGATCGACAAAAAGTCGGCAATGTTCTAGCTGGATTTAGGGCTGAAACAATGAAAGATTTAATGGAAAATCATGGAATGAGTGAAGTTCAAGCCGATCAATTTATTGAATGGCGATATCGACATATGGATGTTGGCACTGATTTTAGTTTAAAAGATGGAAAATTAAAAATCCCTGGTTTTGATGATGAGAGAAAAATAGCTCAATTTGGAAAGACTGAGTTTAATAATCCAAACAGCATTAATGACACTATGAAAAATGCTGGAGAGAGTGGAGCAGAAAGGCTTAATAATACGACAACTAAAAAAACGGTTGATATTTCAAAGCCGACAGAAACTGTTAAAATTCTTGATCCCAAAATCTCAGCCCAGGTTGATCAAAATATTAACAATTTAGTTAAGGATATTTATGGCAGACAATCTTATGAGTGGGATGTGATGAAAAATAAAAATGCTTTGGATGTTATTAATAGTGAATATGGAAACCCAATTAAAGAAGGGGCGAATGGTTTGGGCTATGAAGTCAATGAGTTTATTGAATTAGAACAACGAGGGTCAATTTCTAATAATGGTCTAGATCAAGCGGAGATGAACAATAGAAAACAACTCAATCAAACTCTATTAGTTTTGGTTCAGCAGTCTGGGGAACAACCATTACCCGAGGAAACAGTCGAACAGTTTATCAGAAGAGTTGAGATAACTCATTATACTCAAGATGTTGGTGAAAATATTTCAAGAAACACTGTGGTGGAAGTTTCAGAACCAACAGAAACGGTTGAAATAATGGGTCCTGACACTTCAAAGCAAATTGAAAAAATTTATGGACGACAAGATTCTGAATGGCAAGCAGTTAAAGACAGAAGCGTTGAAGATTTTATTAACAATAAATACGATGACTCAAATCTAAGTCAAGCTGAGGTTGATAGAAATGAAGAATTAAAAGAACTTTTAATAAAAAAAATAAAGGAAACTGGAGAGTTTCCTGAATCTGGAGGTAATTTTGAAAAGTCGGAAAGTATTGAAGAATATTTAATAAGAACTAGTAAAAGTTAATAAATAAAAATTAAAACAACCCAATTAGATAGAATTTAGGTTTTGTTTGAAATAAATTTAACGGGCCAAGCCCCGGTTAGATAACATTTCAAGCCTTGCTTAAAATGTATCTAACGGGCCACGTTGTTTGCGAACGACGTGGCGGGCCAAAAAAAATGTCAAATTTAAAAGAAAAAATAAAAGCAGCTCAACTAGATTTAATTAAAGAATTAGGAATTGATAAATTAGAAAAAGAAAAGCAAGAAAAAATGGTTGTTGAAATTGGTGAAATTTTGCAACAAAAAATAGCTACTAGAGTTAGTGAAGAATTACCTGAAGATAAAATAGAAGAATTCAAAACAGTTCTTGAGAGAGCTTCTGAAAAACCAGAGTTGGTGGATTTTTTCTTGGAAAAAAATGTTCCTAACTTTCAGGATTTAATTTTAGAAGAAATTGGTGAATATAAGAAAAATGCTTTAAATTTTGTCAACAAAGCTATTAATAACAAAGAAAATGTAAGTGAAGATCAAAAAAAAGAAGAGGAAGACGAAGAAGATAAAAAAAGAAAAGAAGTCCATCAATCAGTAGAAGAAAATAAAGATTCTTTGGTTGAAGAAAAGGAAACTGATCCGAAAAATAAAATAGGTATAAGTAAGAATGAAGCTGAAATAAAACCGGAATTAAATTTAAAAACAGAAGAAGATAATAATAATTTAAATGATGTGAAAGATTTAAATTCTAAAGAAAATAAAGAGTTAGAGAGCCAGTTAAATTTAGATTTAGACTTAGACAAAAAAGCTGAAGAATTAGGAAGAGAAAATGCCTCAAAAACAGAAGTTAAAGAAATTGATGAAAACTTCAACAAAAATTCTGACCATATTTCTAAAGAAGAAACTCAGGATTATCGAGAAGCTTTAAATTTAAAAGAATCACCAATTGAAGTAAAAGAACATAAAGAAAGCAATAAATCTGATGAAAATAAAAGTTCCAATTTAGATGCACTTGAAAAGGAACAATTTGAAAATGAAGCTAAAATTTTAGAGGAAAATAAAATTAATAGTGACATTATTGAAGGTGAAGAATTAGATTTATCTAATGAACTTGAAAAAATGAGAAATTCAAACAAAGAAGATTAAAAATAAATAATTAAAAAATAAGATTATCTATGAGTGAAAAGCAAATTTTAGAAGGGAAAGAAAAAATTGATAAAAAGGTAGATTTTAAAAAAGATGTTTATTCAAAAGAAGCTCTTGAAAAACCTCGAAAAAATGAAGAATTAGAAGAAAATGAAAAGGATAAAATTGAAAAATTACAAAAACAAATTAAAGTTAATGATATTGAAGTTTCCAAAGAAGAAGCTGATTTAGAAAGTAAGACTAGTTCGATTGCTATTTTAGAAAAAGTTGAAGATCAGATTCAAAAGTTAATAGAAATAGCTTCTCAAGAAGGACCACAAAAAGCTTTAAAAGTAGCCAAGAGTTTAAATAGTAATTATGCTTTAGATAAAATGCATGATCGTCTGATAGACGAAGACGAATTTAGAAAGGTGTTGATCGAAAAAGGTTTTATTGAGAAGACTGAAATTTAATAAGAAAGTATTTTGTATAAAAATATTTTCAGTCACTTTTTATTATCGGCATTACTGAAATGGAGAGATTGAGGGTTTTTAAAAAGTTTTTTAGAAATTTTTATTAAAAGAAATAAAAGAGTTATTTTAAAAGATTTAGAGGGAAAATAAAATGAATACTGAAACAATAATAGTAATTTTAATGATTTTAACCGGCGGAGTGGCGGTTTTTAGTGCTGGTTGGTTTATTTTTGAAATTGTCATTTTAAGTAAAATAAAAATTAGCAAGTCTTTAAATTCTACCTTGGATATTATTAAAGTAGTTAAACCAAAAAAACCAGAAAATTTAGATTTAGAAAAAAGAACTCAAAGTGAAAAAGAGGAAATTTCTGTAATGGAGCAACTTTTAGCAACTTTGGCTGAAGTTAAAATTAGAAGAAATTTTATTAAAAATTTTTTTTATGGCTCACCTCAAATAGCAGTAGAAATGGCTGTTCCTTCTGATAAAGAACAAATATCTTTTTATGTTTCCGTGCCAAGGCAATTGAAAGAATTAATAGAAAAACAAATTCATAGTTTTTATCCTTCGGCTCATATTGAAAGAGTCGATGATTATACTATTTTTCGTCCGAAGGGTTTTACTAAGGGTAGTTTTTTTAGGTTAAAAAGAGAAGCAGTTTTTCCAATAAAGACTTATCAGAGATTAGAATCTGATCCATTACATAATATTGCTAATGCTTTGTCTAAATTAGAGAATGTTGAAGAAGGGGCTTGTTTTCAAATTGTTTTCAAAAAATCTTCTAGTAATTCTATAAAAAAAAGAGGAGAAAAAATAACTCAAGAAATGCAAAAAGGACGAAGACTTAAAGAGGCTAGTAAGGGAATGTTGTCTGAGTTTATGGGTAATCTGATAAAAGGTAAAGATAAAAATGCTAATCAAACAGTCAATTTAACTCCAGAAGAAAATGATATAATTAAGCAAATTGAAAATAAAATTAATAAAACTCGTTTTGATGTAAATGTTAGATTATTAGCTTCAGCTAAAACAGAAGAAAGAGCTGAAGATATTTTGAGTCAATTGGAAAATTCTTTTACTCAATTTGAGGATTTTAACTTGAACAAATTTGTTGCCGTTCGAGATAAAAGTAAAAATGTTAAAAAATTAGCTTACAATTTTATTTTTCGACATTTTGTACCTAATCGAAAGATGATTTTGGATGTTGAAGAATTAGCTAGTATTTTTCATTTTCCTATTTCAACTACAGAAACCCCTAAATTAAACTGGCTAAGGTCAAAAACAGCTCCACCTCCAGTTAATATTCCCAAAGAAGGCTTAAGGATTGGGTATAGTGATTTTAGAGGAACTCAAACTGAAATAAGATTAGATCGAGATGCTAGAAGAAGACATCTTTATATTACTGGACAAACTGGAGTGGGTAAATCGGCTTTTATTGAAGAAATGGCCAAACAAGACGCAAAAAACAAAGAAGGAATGTGTGTGATTGATCCGCATGGAGATTTGATAGATAACATTTTAGAATGTATACCCAAAGAAAGAGTTGAAGATGTAGTTTATTTTGATCCAGCTGACACAGAAAGACCTTTTGGTTTTAATATGCTTCAATATGACGAAAAACATCCAGAACAGAAAACTTTTGTTATTAATGAAATTATAAATATTTTTGATAAGCTTTATGATTTGAGTCAAACTGGTGGGCCAATGTTTGAGCAATATATGAGAAATGCCTTGTTGTTGATAATGGACAGTCCAGAAACTGGATCAACTCTAATGGAAGTGCCGAGGGTTTTTCGGGATGTGGAATTCAGAAAAGAAAAATTGAAACTTTGCAAAGACCGAACAGTGGTTGATTTTTGGCAAAAAGAAGCTGAGAAAGCTGGAGGAGACGCTTCTTTGGAAAATATTGCTCCTTATATTAATTCCAAATTAACTAGTTTCATTTCTAATGACATGATGCGACCAATTATTGCTCAGCAGGAGAGTACTTTGGATTTTAGAAAGATAATAGATGAAAAGAAAATTTTATTGGTTAATTTGTCTAAAGGAAAAATTGGGGAAATTAACAGTCATTTATTAGGAATGATAATCGTTGGAAAACTTTTAATGGCAGCTCTTTCTAGAACTGATCTTTCAGAGGAAGAACGAAATGATTTTTATCTTTATATTGATGAATTTCAAAATTTTACCACTGATTCAATTGCTCAAATATTAGCTGAAGCTCGAAAATATCGATTGTGCTTAACCATTGCCCATCAATATATTGGTCAACTTTCAGATGATATTTCAAAAGCGGTTTTTGGGAATGTTGGTTCAATGAGTGTTTTTCGAGTAGGAGCAGAAGATGCTGATTTTTTAGAAAAGCAACTGAATCCAGTTTTCGATGCCAACGATTTAATTAATCTTAATAATTTTCAATGTCTTACTAAATTATTAATTAATAATGAGTCTAGTGATCCTTTTAATATGAAGACTTATCCTCCCCAAGCAGGAAGTAAGGAATTAAAAGAAGCTTTTAAAGAATATTCTAGATATAAATATGGTAAAGACAGAAATATTATTGAAAATGAAATTAAAAATCGTTATGAGAAAATGATGTCAGTACAGAAAGAGGAGGATCTGAAGGAAGAGGGCTAGTTTGTGGGATTGAAAGTTTGTTAAAAGTATAAAGAACGATCTGCGACAATTTTAAAATAATTTGTAATTTATAATTTATAAACCCGGCTGCCTCAGCAAGCTTCAGCGAACGGGCCCGCCCCGTTTCACTTTGGCGAGGCAGGCAGGCAATTTTCAATTTCTTAATTAATAAATTTTTAAAAACTCCACCAACTCCCCTTTAAAAAAGGGGAGGGATCAGCTGATTAGAGTTTTTTAAATTCAAGTTTTCCAAGCGATCTTCCCCCTTTTCTAAAGGGGGATTGAGGGGGTTTTAAAACATAAATGTATATTATAAACATACATTTATACAACTAAAATGTTAAAGTACAATTCCAATCTTAAAAAATTTTCCCGAAAATTAAGAATCAACCAAACTCCAGCTGAAAGAAAATTGTGGAAGTATTTAAGAAAAAATCAAATAGCCAATCTTAGATTCACTAGACAAAAACCAATTGGAAAATATATTGCAGATTTTTATTGTCATAAACTAAAATTAGTAATAGAAATAGACGGTGATAGGCATTTCAAAGATCAAGAACCAGAAAAAGATAAAATAAGAGATAAATTTTTTAAAAACCAAAACCTTAAAGTTGTTAGATTTAATAATTTAGATGTTTATAAAAATATAGAAGGAGTTTTACAAACCGTTTGGAATGAGGTTGAGAAATTTAAAGAAAGAAAGATTTAAAAAATTTAAAAACCCCACCAACTCCCCTTTAAAAAAGGGGAGGGATCAGTTGATTAAAGCTTTGTTTAAAATTAAAGTTTTCCAAGCGGATTTTCCTTTGACTTTTACCATTTTTTAGTATAAAATAAAGCGTCGGATAAAAACTTATATTTAAGTTATTTGACTTCTCAATTTTTTGAGAAGTTTTAGACTTATTTTTTAAATCAATGGAAATTAGAAATATTGCAATTGTGGCTCATGTTGACCATGGAAAGACCACATTAACAGATGCTTTGATGCGTCAAACAGGAATGGTTTCAGATGATTCCTCGATGGATAATAATGCGCTAGAACAAGAGCGAGGGATTACTATTTATTCAAAAAATGCTTCTTTGGAATATAAAAACACTAAAATTAATATCGTGGACACTCCGGGGCATGCTGACTTTGGCTCTGAAGTAGAGCGAGTTTTGAGAGTGGTTAATTCGGTGGTCTTGTTGGTGGATGCCCAAGAAGGACCAATGCCCCAAACTCGATTTGTTTTAAAAAAATCTTTAGATTTAGGCTTAAGGCCAATTGTAGTTTTAAACAAAATTGATAAACCAGCGGCTCGCCCTGAAGTTGTGGAGGAGATGGTTTATGAACTTTTTTTGGATTTGGGAGCTGATGATAATCAACTCGATTTTCCAGTGGTTTATGCTAATGCCAAGAGTGGAATGGCCACCTTGGATTTAGAAAATCAAACTGGAGACCTGACGCCTTTGTTAGATTTAATTTTAGAGAGAGTGGAATCGGCTTCAATTAAGGATAATCAACAAGAGCAAGAATTATTTCGTTTACAACCTTTTAATTTGGCATATGATAATTTTTTGGGTCGTTTGGCAGTGGTTCGAGTGTATGAAGGAGAAATTAAAGTTGGAGACGAAGTTTATATTAAAGCTGACCAAGAAGAAATTAGCAAAGCTAAAATTAATAAAATTTTTACTTTTCACGGCACTCAAAGACAGGAAACTGAAAAAGTCACTTCTGGGGACATTGCTATTATTGCTGGATTGGCCGATGTTTATATTGGTCAAACAATTTGTAAAAGTCCTGATCAAGAAAAATTGCCGAGTATTGAAATAGATCAACCGACAATTTCTTTAAATTTTTTAGTTAATGATTCACCTTTTGCTGGGCAAGAAGGAGATTTAGTAACTAATCTTCAAATCAAAGAAAGACTGATTAAAGAATTGGAAATTAATGTCGGTTTGAGGGTGGATTTTTCGGGTAATGGTTATTACAAGGTTTCAGGAAGAGGCGAGCTTCATATTGCCATTTTGATTGAAAATATGCGAAGAGA
Organism: Candidatus Moraniibacteriota bacterium; assembly: GCA_018399935.1. Lineage (GTDB taxonomy): Bacteria > Patescibacteriota > Minisyncoccia > Moranbacterales > DUUL01 > UBA2773. Next base: position 2,671 of record JAGYNP010000021.1, on the reverse strand, counting down.
GGGCTATGAACTTCAAATTTCTCAACCAGAAGCAATAGTCAAAGAAATTGACGGACAAAAAATGGAGCCTTTTGAAGAAGTTACTATTGACGTTAAGGAGGAAAAAACTGGAACCATTATTGAACGCTTGGGAAAAAGAAAAGGAGTGATGATTGAAATGAAACCGGTTGATAATATTATCAGAATGATTTTTGAAATACCAACTCGAGGTTTATTGGGATATCGAGGGCAATTTATCGTTGATACCAAAGGGGAAGGAATTTTTTGTAGTCGTTTTTTGGAAATGAGACCTTTCGTTGGAAATATCGAAAAAAGAAAGACTGGTTCAATGATTTCAATGATTGGAGGAAAAGCGCTGGGATATTCTTTATTTAATTTACAACAAAGGGGAACTTTATATATTGGAGCAGGAATTCAGGTTTATGAAGGAATGGTGATTGGAAACACTAGCAAGGGAGAAGATATTACTGTTAATCCAATTAAAGGAAAACAATTAACCAATGTCAGAGCAGCTGGAACGGATGATGCTATTCAATTAGTTCCGCCAGTTAATTTAACTATTGAAAGAGGAATGGAAATAATGTCAGCCGATGAATATTTAGAGATCACGCCCAAAAGCGTTCGGTTGAGAAAAAAAGGTTTAACAGAAAATCAGAGGGTGATGGAGAAGAGGAGGAAATAGTAAAAATAAATTGATATTTGAAAGCAGTTCCTATTTTAAATTTCAAAGCTCAAATTGTTCCAAATTATTCCAAATCAAATCCAAAAACTGAAATCTAAATGTCAAAATAAAAGTTTAATCATTTGAAGTTTGAACTTGATTTGGAACTAATTTGGAACTAATTTGGATTTTGATTAATTTTTAAATTAGAGTTCTTTAATATTCCTTCACCTAGGTAGACCTGCTTAAGTTCTAATTTAGAGAGGCGATTTAATGCCTTGTTTCTTAACCAAAAAAAAGTTATTATTAATAGGGTTGTTTACAATCACAATTTTGTGACTAAATTTTCTAGTTTTGAGGTAAATTTTTAAAATAATTTTTGAAGCCCTAGCCATAGTTAAGGTAATAAAATTTTTGAAAAATTTAACCAAAAATAGAAAATTGTAGTAGAAAGGGTGGTTGGAGACAATCCCTCAATAACTTTTTAACTTTAATCAAAATTAAACCAATGTTTAGTTTTAGAAGAATTAAAGGAGATCATCTTTTTAGGGATGTTAGTGAAAAAAATAGACAACAAGTAGTTGAAAATATTATTGAAGCTTCTACGCCTAGAAAAAGTTTTTTTGTAATGGTAGCAGCGTCTTCTTTTATTTGTACCGCTGGTATTTTAATGGATAGTGTAGCTTTAATAATTGGGGCGATGATCATTGCCCCAATGATATCAGCTTTATTGTCAGTTTCTTTGGGGTTGGTGGTTTTTAATGGTAAACTTTTTTTAAGATCGGTTTTGGTTGTTATTAAATCCTTAGCACTTTTATTTGTTTCGGCTTTTGGGATTTCAATGCTTTTTAAAACTAATGAAGCAATCTCTTATATTAATTTATTGAAAACTGACTTTCAGTTGGAGATCTTTGCGATAGCCTTACTGGTTGGTTTTGTAGCAGCTATTTCTTTTATTAGAAAAGAACTTTCTCAGTATATAACCGGAACAGCTATTGCTGTCACTTTAATTCCTCCGATGTGTGTTAGTGCTATTGCTTTGAGAATGGGTCATTATATTTTTTTTCTGAACTCTCTTTGGATCTTTTTTATTAATTTTTCAGGTATAATTATTTCTTCTATATTAGTTTTTATTTTTACTGGTTTTTATAATTCTAAAGGAAGAGTAATTAAAGAATTAGAAGAAGAAGCTGAATTTTTGAGTAAATTGAATTATCGAGATAGAATTAAGAAATGGTTAAGAGAGGGTTTAGATTTAACTTTAAATTTTTTTAAAAAATGAAAAATTATTATATTACAACCACCCTACCTTATGTTAATTCCGATCCTCATATTGGTTTTGCTTCAGAAATTATTAGAGCTGATGTTTTGGCACGGTTTCATCGGGAAATTTTAAAAGAGCAAGTTTTTTTTAATACCGGAACAGATGAACATGGACAGAAAATTTATGATCAAGCTCAAAAAAAAGGAATAGCCCCTCAAGAACTTTGTAATCAATATGCCGAAATTTTTAAAAATTTAAAAGAAGATTTAGATTTAAGTGTGGATAATTTTATTAGGACTACTGACAAGGAGCATATTAAATCAGCCCAAGAACTTTGGAAAAAGTGTTTTGAAAAGGGTGATATTTATAAAGCCAAGTATAAGGTCAAGTACTGCGTTGGTTGTGAATTGGAAAAAACTGATTCGGAATTGAACGAGGACGGGCGTTGCCCATTGCATCCCAACAAAGATTTGCAAGTTAGTGAAGAAGAGAATTACTTTTTTAAATTTTCTAAATATCAAAAAGAGTTATTGGAGCTTTATGACCAAAAAAATTCTTTTGTTGAACCAGCCAAGAGGTTGAAAGAAATTAAAAGTTTTGTGGAGCGAGAAATCAAAGACTTCAGTGTTTCTAGACTGAAAGCCAAGATGCCTTGGGGCGTGCCAGTTCCAGATGACGATCAACACGTGATGTATGTTTGGTTTGATGCTTTGACTAACTATATTTCAGTTTTAGGTTGGCCAGAA